>JAYQWI020000146.1:0-5613 GCA_035871815.2 Candidatus Parabeggiatoa communis | reverse complement strand
ACCCGATCTGGCTGAGACGGATCGGGCAAATAAACCCGATAATCCTGCAAATCACCCGATAAACTGGCCTCTTTCACAACCACTGGCCGCAAAAAAATCACCAGTTCTGTTTTAGCATAGTTATCATCACGGTAACTGAATAAATCACCGATAAACGGTAATTGTGAAAGTATCGGCACACCCTTTTTCTTCTGATCAATCACATCCTCCATTAATCCCCCAATAATCGCAATATCACCATTATTGATTTTTAAAATCGACTCGATTTCACGTACTTGTATCTCAGGAATCCGATTAACCGTATTCGCCAGTGCCAAAGCCGGGTTCGGATCCTCTTTAAAATCAATCACACGCGAAATGGTTGGGCGGATATTCAACATCACCACATCGTTTTCGCTGATTTGTGGCGTAACACTCAAGACTAAACCCACTGGCACCGTATTGATTTCCGTTGTATAAGTTTCCCGCGTTCTCGTCTCAGTTTCATTGATTTGTACTTCTGTCGTAAAATACACAATATTATCAACGACTTTCAGTATCGCGGTTTGATTATTCAATGCCATCACTTTAGGGCTGGATAAGACTTTAACGCTGCCAAATTGCTCAAGTAAACGCACATTCGCTGACACATTTCCAAATCGGCTATCAGGGTTGTTATATCCAAAAGAATAAAAAGGGGCACCCCCCACATTTCCCCCCATCATGGATTGCGTATAACTAAAATCGCCCGAAATGCGTTGCCAATCTATCCCAGCTTGATACTGATCACTGAGTCGCACTTCCGCAATCGTCGCCTCAATTAACACCTGTCTTTGTACACTCGCCGTGACTTTATCAAGAAAACGCTGTATTTGCTCATGCTCTCGGTGAGTTGCACGGAGGGTGATGACACCACTTTCAGGATTCATGATCACCTGCGCCTCTTTCTCACGGGTATCGTGGGTAGAATCACTGGCTAAAATCGCCTTAAGATTGTCTTCTAGTGTTTTCCAAAAATGATTATTTGACTCATTCGTAATCCGATTGGTCGAATTATTCTCTCCCTCACCACCGCCACTACCGCCCACTTTGCTGAGATCACTGATGATTTGTGTCGCAACACTCACTTCACTACGACTGTTTCTTGAGAGATTAACATAATCCACGGTATACAACCGTATATAAGGCCGATCAGGCGAAATCGTCAAATGCGTTCCTTCAATCTGATAACGCAAATCCACTTGTTTCGCAATACGCGCCATCAATTGCGGTAAAGTTTGATTGATCGCATTCAGCGTGATCGTGCCACTGATATCCTGATGGATATCGATATCCAAATCCGCATCGCGTGCCAGTGCAAACAATAACTTATCCACTGACACCTTATCCACCACCACAGTATACGTTTCCAACAATACCTTTGACTTGGTTGGCGGCGGCACAAAAGGCTTTTGTTGTATCAGTGGTGGAATATCATTTTTAGGCGGCGGCATAAGACTCGTATTGATATGACCTGGCGACGTTCGAGGCGGTTGCGGCGCACAGGCATTCAATAACCATAACATTAATAACACAATTAAACCATAACAAAAATGGCATTGATGAAAAAAATCGTCAGATCGCATTGGTTTTGTATGACATCAGAAAGTAAGCCTGTTTTTATTATATCGTTATTCAGAGTGTAGAGGCCAACCTTTATTATCGCCCCGACGTGTTCGCCCGGTGAAACTTGTACTCCTAAATCATAAGCGTTTTCGGATTTGTGTCAAAATCTGAATCGTTTGAGTAAAATCCATTTCTGTTTCGGATTGCGTCGTCTGCAAAGCGTGTTCTATATCATCTGCTGCCAAACGACACAAAGGGGCTAATTGTTCACTGAGTTCACGATGAGATAAAGGCATCCAATCGGGATGAACAGAGTGTAAACGTTTTAACAAAGCCTGTTTAGCACTGTGCAATAAAACAGGCCCCTGTTTTTGCTTCCACAAAAAATGCCCACTGGCTTCGACATGTTCAAGTAAACGACGGCGAGTGCGTGAAGGTACAGGTAATAAAGGCCCAAAACGGCGACTCGCTAACCAAAGCCAAAAGAGCAGTAAGATGAAAGCACTGATGATCACAGTCCACAAATTGCGCCATAACAAAGTCGGTAAGGCCGGCTTATGGCCTTTACTCGCATTGCCTTTCTCAGTAAGCACAGCCTTCTTCGACAATAACCATACCTGTGTTGCGGGTCGTTCAAAATTAACTAATAACCACCAAAATTGGGCATGATCAGATTCACCAATTTTACCATTTTCAATAAACGCCAAATCGCTTAACACGGTTATCATACCGATACCATAATAATAAAACAGCAAATGGGTACCATATTCATCACTGATTTCCAGCGCCTGTTCAGAATAACTTGATTCGAGATAATAATTCGGATTAAAGGCAACATGCAGCGGGTATTGTGCCCACTGCAATTCAGTCGGTGGCGCATTTTCGATTTCCGTTTCATCCAAATCATTTTGATATTGATAAATATTCAACACAGTCAATAAAGGATCAGGCGCACTGGTTTCACCGAAGGCATCATGTAGTGTCTCACTGACTAGAATCAGATGCCCCCCCTCATCAATCCACTGATTAAGTTGCTGCGTCTGCTCATCAGTCATAAATGAACCATAGTGTAATAACACCAAAGTATCTTGTGTATCCAGGTTTTCAAGATGATGCAAAGACTGTAATGTTTTGACAGGCGTACCCATACGTTCTAATAAACGTTCAGCGGCTAATAAGGGATTATCACGCGCTTGGCCTTGAAAACCAACTTCAACATCTTCAGAAACTCGTTCAAAATTCAAGTAAAACCAATAGCCTATCAGAATAATCACCCCGATGAGCAATAGAAGTAGTAAACTGTAAATAGAGGCATTTTTCATATTCAATTATCCGTCATGTTATATAGGGGCAATCCATAATCATCAGCGTCATGCGTGTTTTCTAAATGATTGAACTTTTAGCATAAATGCGACTTTGCGACTTTGCGGCTTTGCGTGAGATTAAAAATGCCGCCCTTTTTGAGTATAATATAATAAAGGATGAGATCGGGGTAGCACTGATTTTTAATCCTTTTTTTATTAGGTTGTTGAGCTTGTGGAAACATACAATCCTTGTCGTTATCGGTTTTAATCCTTTATAATATACAATTATTGTCGTTAAGGTTTAATTTTTTAACAGGAGAATCATCATGTTAATTTTAAAAAGAGTATTTAAACTATTATTAGTCGGGATAGCCTTGCCTTTTTTCGCTATATCCGTCACACAAGCAGCCACCGATTGCAATGCCGTGACTGAAATTTCTAGTGCCGAGTGCGTGTCGTTGCTCGAACTTTACCACAGCACGGATGGGGCTAATTGGAGATACAATGGGGGGTGGAATGTCACCAATACACCTTGTAGTTAGCAGGGCATTACTTGTGAGAATCATGGCGTAACCAAGAGTAATCGTATTGATAGAACGCTGATTCTGCTTCTTGTCATGACGGCGCTGATTAAATCAATTATTTCAACATCTTAACGAACCACTACAGATTCTGTAATTTGTTTAAAAAATAGTGGGCACTTGGGCAGTTAGGGTGATTAGCGGCGCGTTCTATTGAAAAATCAAATTGCGCTATCATTTTTTGGGCAAAGGGTTTTTTCTTTCTACCCGGCCCCAATTTTTTTTTATGGTAACTGGCGGCAATTTCTTTTAAACGTTCCCAAGGCATATCGGTGGTTTGTTCTGGCATCGTTTCTCCCGGAAAATCATCATTTTTTAACCAACGACGCATCGCTACCGTGTCAGCCAGAAACCAAGCTTCTAATGCTTTTTTAGTCACAAAAATTTGGCTCACTTGATCATGACCAATACGGGCTTTTGTTGCGCTGACACAGGGTTCACATTCCAAATCGGTGAGTACAAAAATTTTATCAGGCTTAGCTTCAATGTGACATTTTTCCAAGAATGGCCTAATATTTTGGGTGCATAAATTGCCATTCCCACCGGCATTGATAACGGGATAAGCAATTTCAAGTCCATGTTGGCTTGCCCAAGTCTGAAAGTTTGCCGACTCAATGAATAATTTCTCACAAATACCTTCGACAACAAAACCTATTCTTATCATGGCAAACCCCCATTGAGAACATTACATAACCAGGCTTGATCTAATGGAAGGGCTGAGGCATCATATTCGCGTATCGCTTTCATCTTCGTATCGTTTTTTTTATCCGTTAACCAGAGTTCATTATTTTTTAACACTCTGACTAAAGCTTCATTATGAGTGGTAAGCCAAATCGGACTTGAAAGCGTTGCTATTTCACGGAAAGTGTCAGCTAATTCAATCATGGCGTGAGGATGTAAACCGCTTTCAGGTTCTTCAATTAAAGTCATGCCAAACGGGAGAGGACGATCAAACAAGGTGACTAAAATAGCCAGCAAATTAATCGTACCATCGGAGATTAAATGAGCCGGTAAAGGTTTTTCTAGGCCTTTTTCTTGAAAAGCTAATCGAATACTGCCCTCCAATCGATCAAAATCCGCTTCAACTTTTTCCAAGCTGGGTACGATCATATTGATCCATTCCTCAATCGTTTCGGCTATTTCTTCCTCTTTTTCTAAACGATGTAATACAGCGGCTAAATTGCGCCCATTGTGGCTTAATTCAGAAGTATCGGTATTTTTAACGGGCCTTCTGGCTTCAACAGTCTCAATTCGATAAAGACGAATATGCTTTAAAAATTGACTGATGGGGGAGTCGTTGGATAACAAGAGAAGGGAAAGATTAAACGGAAAGTTGAAACGATTCTCCTGAAGTTGGATAGGTTGCCCAGCTTCTCGGCTGGTTATCCAGGTTTTGCCTTCATGATCAACCCATTGGTGTTTTTCTGCCAACAGAGGCGCATTATCCAGTTGATGAATTTTCAGTTGATAGCTATTTAATAAAGCGGTTTCTGGGTTTTCAAATTCAATTGCAAACTCAAAAGCCTGTACATCACGTCGCCTCAAACAACGTATATTTTCAAAGCCACCCTGCTTTTTTAAAGCTTCATCGGCTCCAAAGCGAATCACCCCATTAACAAAATCCAAGGCATCGAAAAAATTACTTTTTCCAGAGCCATTAGGCCCAGCAAAAACAGAAAAGGGTTGAATATCATACAGTTCCAGTACATCAATGCTGCGATAGTTAGCGATTTTAAGATAACGTATTGTATCTGTCATAAGTGATTACCTTAATTAGAGATTATTGTCAAAGTTTATTTAGCTATACTGTCCAGCGTTATAATTTGAGTATTGGGTTAGTCACCACCACCTGACTTGAGCTTTTAGACTCCAAAACCGCAAACTAAAGTTGGAACGTAAATAAACTCCAACAAACGACTCCAAAAAACTAAAGTTTGATGAAACGGGCGACGAAATCGTCAAAGTGTACACCTCTTGCACAAATTGTCACTGAAAATAGTGCTGCCATTCGTTGCACAGCTGTTGGGCTTCGGCTTCGCTGGGTATGCGTTGGGCGTAAGCGAGTTTTTGCCAAGCGCGGGTGAGGCCTGAAAAATACGTTGATAATTCAATGGGTTGTTTTGATTGCACTAAGCGTAAACATT
>JAYQWI020000145.1:0-3431 GCA_035871815.2 Candidatus Parabeggiatoa communis | reverse complement strand
GGCTTGCGCCCAGTTATGCTGATGAGCCTGATGTGTATTACTATGCTTTTGTGATGCAAAATAAAAACGGTGTGTGGGAATTACCGATTGACAAGGAACTCGAACCAGGAGAGGTTTATCGTTTTCAAATTGTCAAAGTGTCTTCTGATCAGAAATGGTTGGCATTGCGGGGAGCATTTCATTTTGTCAAAGATACGCAGGGAGGCGTTAAGGTAACGCTTCGGAAAAACTTGGATTTGTCTACCAATGTGGGTAATCAGCTCTCTTCAAGTCTCTGGCATGATGAGAGTAGAGATAATACGTGGGAGAAGGCCGGACGGCCTGAGGTACTACCTTTAATTGATCAAATGACGCGGAAAAAGCTGGGGGCCCCTGATCCCAACTTTATGCGTTTTCTGCTGCGTAAAAATAAAGTCGAAGAGTCTTGGGCGTTGGATGGCAAAACCTATCACATAGAACGATTGCATTATTTGCTAAAGCGTTCTTCTACAGATGCTGATGAGAATGATATTAAGGTGCTGTCTCGTTTTCTGAAACCGAGTGAACCGGCAACAACTAACATAACGAAACTGAAAGAGTGGATGAAGAATCAGAAGGGTTTTGAATCCGCAGGTTATTTGGGGCAGCCTGATGTGTTACATCAGACATTTTATCAAGATTTTTATAAAATCTTAGATAACTTTTTAACGAAGAGTGCTGTTCACATTGCGACATTGAACATTCAAAATGCTAAAGATCAGATCGATCTCGCTGAGAAGAAACGGGCCCAACAGGCCATGATTGATGTCAATAGTCATCTTTTAGAGGCTGAAAATAAGCTGGCTAAAGCTAAGGAAATGCTTATCCATATTGGTGAGACTCAGCGCTATCAGGTTCAAAATGAGATGAATCAACTTCAAGAGAGAATTGATGAACTCAAAAAATACGTTGTCCAACCTGAGCCAATTAAGCCTCAAATTAAGCCTCAAGATAATGCTGTCTTATTCATTTTAATCATCATAACCACGATAGCGATTTTAATTGGGATAGCGGCTTGGTTCTATCCTGAAAAACTGCGTAATCTCTGGCCTACGGCTAAAACGGATGATGAAATGGATCCCTATTCGAATGAGGAACAGTCGATAATCTCACAATCTACAGCCCCAGTGTCGAAACTTTTAAAACAGACTCGTTATGTGTCGAAAGAAGAATTAAGTTCATCGCTTCAAAATTTAAGAAATCCGCTTTTAGAGAGAATTATTGGCATTGAAAAAATGCTGGGCATCGAAGCTAATGTCGCTGATATTGCCAAAGAAAAACAGACGTTTCTGAAAGAAAGCACTGAAGCGCAGTCTGGGTTGCCTAATGAGCCAGCCCGAAAAGAAGGGGCATTACCGATAATGCTGTCCAATTATGTCTCGAAAGAGGAATTGGCTGTGGTTGTGGAAAAAGCGGTAGAGCAATTTTTAGCAAATCATTTTTTTTATTTATTCTCACAAAGTTTGAAAAAACTCTCACAAGAAGAGAAATTTGAAGAGGTTGTGAGACAGCAAGTTTTAGCTTATCTGAATAATAATCAATTTAAAAATGGTTTGAATATGACACTTGAATCATACGCTGAAAATTATTTGAACAAATTCAGAGAAGAGAATGCGGTTTCAACGCCGCGGTATTCAACGCATTCTACAATGGGCAATAAAATTTCAAAAACGACACCGACAGTGACGGCCGAACCTCAACCGCGAGAAACGGCTACAGCGGCGGCTCCAAAGCCAATACCCGAATCACAACAGCCTGATTCAGCAACTCACGAAGTGATTGAGAAAATTAAAACCGTCTTATCCAGTATGGATTCTGTGGATAAAGCGGCATTAAATACATTAGAGGTTACGACTGAACCTTGTCTTTTTTTGAATAATGTCGTGGCGAATTGCTTGAAACTCAATCAACCAGTGACACACTATCAACGCTTGGATCATGCGATAGGGGAATTAACAGAAGGCAAAGTGGCATTGATTATCCCGAATGTAGGAGACGAATTTATACCCGCAGAACATAATGCAGTGGCTCAACAAACGGCCAGTAAGGGTAAACTCAATGTGGTAGCCACCTTAGCCCGCCCAGGCATTAAATGTGAGAACGATGTTCGACGCAAAGCTGAGGTGGTTCAAACGGTATGAGCAAACTCAAGTTGGAACGTAGGCCTGTTTTTAACCTAAAAAATGCCTGATTATAACTTTTTTTTTAGGAACCCCAAGTTCCACCCTCATGGTTAGACATAAGTATTTAAATATTTGATTTTAAAGGTAATTTTTTGTAGGGTGGGTAGAGCGGAGCGCAGCGGAGCGAGCCGAAGGCCAGCGAAGCTAAACCCACCATTTCCGAGGTGGGTTTCCGCTACGCTCCTACCCACCCTACTTTTGACGATTTTTGACTTATGTATAACCATGAGTAAGATATCAACAAAATTCGTTATAATCAGAAAAGTTCTAATCAGATGAAATCTTATCACGCGCTATACTTTTTAATTCAACTGCTGTTGTGGTGTCACACGGCACAAGGCAATCCGCTCGCATTAATCGCGGAAGTCGATAGAGGAATTGTACCTCAAACCGCTGTGCGTGGAGGTTGGTTACCGATTCGCCTCGTGTTTGCCTATCAAGGCCTGAATTATACGGTGCGCTTGCAAGTGAATAGTGAAGTTTTTAATCGCTATTCTCAAGAAATGGCGCGTCGCCCTCGCCCGGATGACTTGCTCAGTCGTTTACAACTGGCAGAACAAGGAACAAGCGATTTGGCTTCTCTGATTAGCAGTCTCAAATTAGCCGCGCCCAATCAAGGGCCAGAAACACTCGCCGCCTTTGCCCTGACTTTTGTACAATCGTTACCTTATAAACTGGATGCGTTAACCACCCCATTTGATGACGCATGGCGAACGCCATTGCAAAGCTTGGTTGATCAAGAGATTGATTGTGAAGACAGTTCGATTTTGTATAGCAGTTTACTGTCTGGTTTAGGCATCAACAATGGTTTAATCTTAGTACCGGGGCATATTCTCACCGGCGTTGAAGGCCCCTTTTCGGGAGATTTTTTGGGCCATGCGGGTCAAAAATACTATCTCGCTGAAACGACAGGGCTAGGTTGGATGATTGGGAAAAGCCCGCCAGAATATCAAGATGCGATGGCGCAGTTTCTACCCATCTCGGCCATCAAGCAACCGTTTATCACGCCAGCCATTCAACCCCTATCGGCCAACGAGCCGCTCCCCTCATCAGTTAAATCCCCTTCATCAGGCCCTATGCCCATCGGATTATTACTGATAGTGGGTTTAATCCTCATCGGTATTTTAGCGTGGATAGGATTAAATGATCATCACTGGTTGAGTCAGCCATCGGCCCAGCATCGGGATAAAGAGATTTTGGAAGATGATCCTTATAAAGATTATGATTGAT
>JAYQWI020000144.1:0-9309 GCA_035871815.2 Candidatus Parabeggiatoa communis | reverse complement strand
TGATATGACAAACCATGACAAAAAACCACTGATTTTGATTGTGGATGATAATCAGCAGAATCTTCAAATGCTGGGCAGTATACTCAAAGATAAGGGATATCGACCCGCTGTGGCCCAAGATGGTGCCAAAGCACTAGAGTTTGTGCAAAAAAAACGCCCGGATATGATTTTGCTGGATATTATGATGCCTGATATGGACGGAATAGAAGTTTGCCAACACTTAAAAAAACAAGATAGTACAAAAAAAATTCCGGTTATATTTATAACCGCATTATTTGAGACTTCTGAGAAATTAAAAGCTTTTAGAGCGGGTGGTGTTGATTATATTACTAAACCCTTTGTAGCGGAAGAAGTGCTTGCTAGGATAAACGTCCATATAGAATTAAAAAAGGCACTGGAAAAATTAGAGAAGATGTCAATCACAGATGAACTGACAGGCGTGTTTAATCGAAGATTTGCTTATGAAATATTAGCCAAACAAATTGAAATGGCTAAAAATGAATGTTCCCATTTTGTTATTTGTTATTTAGATGTAGACAACTTAAAAAAAATTAATGATACTTACAATCATGCAGAAGGTGATAAATTAATCAACACCGTTGTGAATTCTCTCAAAGGCGTGATCAGTGCCTCAGATTATTTGTTTCGGATGGGAGGCGATGAATTTTTGATCCTTTTTCCAAAAATAAAACGGCAAGACGCTCATAACTTGATTGAGGCAACTAGAATAGAGTTGAATCAACAAAAAATGGCGGGTATTCCCATTGATTTTAGTTTTGGACTTTCTGAATGTCATGCAGAGGAGAGGCTTTCTCCAGATGAATTAATCAAAAAGGCAGATGCCAATATGTATCAAGTCAAAATGAGCAAAAAGTCATAAATGGGAAAAGGCATGCCTTGAGGGTTGGTATGGTAGGACAAACCCTTTAAAATTTTGCACCTTTCCCCTTATTTATTTTTAAAACATAACACAACAAGGATAACGGGTTATGAATATTAAGTTGATCGAACAAAATATCAATTTCAGTTTTGATGTGAATGGTGCCTATTACCGTGTTTTATTTGAGCGCAACGATTCAGACTGGGCAGCACGACTGCTTGATGTCAGTCGAAATGAAACGGTATACAGTAAAATATTGAATGCCCTTGTCACACCAGACATTGAATTAGCAGAAGAGATGGTTAAACTGTACATTTCGCGAGCCTAAAAGGCTGAGAACGCGTATTTGTTCATGCTGCTTTTATGTCAATGTTATTTATAACGCAAGAGACGCTTCGATTTCTCTTAACCTCTGTCTTTAGCGTCTTTAGCGTCTTTAGCGTTTATTTCTTATCGCGAAAGCGAAACCCGTTGCATTCGACCTAAAATTTGTCGTATGCTCACTTAGGAAGTTCCAAAAAAATAAATCCCAAAAGGCAATTCAAGCCGGTTTGTTTAATTTCTCTCATTCTCTGCGGCTCTGCGGCTCTGCGTGAGCCGACAGTTTGTGACATAAGATTTGTGTGCATAGAGTAGGCCTGCGGGATAATTTATTTTTTTGATATTCCTTATTCAAATCGCACCATCGTTAATCGACTGACAAACGGCTTACCCTCATAATCCAATAAAGCTTGTAGGTAAACCGTTTTACCCGAAAGTTCGCTTGATTCCGGTAAGTGTAATAAGCCACTAAGCTGACCATTTATGTCAGTCATACCTTTTAATAAAGGTTGAATATTACCGGCCAAATAAACCGCGCCTTCAATGTTTGGCAAATATTGAGCGGTAGTCGTTTCCAACGACCAAAATACCTCAGCCGTTACTTGAGCCGTTCCATATACCAAAAGACGCACTAAATTCCCCGGAGCCACTTGTCCCAACACGGCAATCTTCGTTAAATTATCGGCTAAAATCCGGGGAGGGCCTAACAAAATTTTAAGCGGTTCATTGGAAATAAAACCGTCATAATTGAGAGCAATATCCAAAATATAAGGTATTTCACTCTCAATCAGATCAGCAAAATGGAATTGAAGGGGGGGTGTTAAAGCTTCTTGGCGCGGTGCCAGTGAAATCTTGATGGGCGGCCCATCATCTGTCATAATATCTGGCGTATGGGAAGAAACTGATATCTCAGCATTCAAAGGTAAAACCCCGTCATTTTTAATGAGCAGACTCAAATGCCAAATTTCCCCTGCCTGAAACCACTCATCACCATTACCCTGTTGCTCTGTCCAAAGCGGTGCCAATACTTCAGCCCAAGCCCCAGCCCATTGTGTACTCTTCTGATAACCCGGTTGCACGGTATTGAATAACGCCGGAATACGAGTTGGAGGGGGCCAAAACCCATCCTCAAAAGAGCCAATTTCTACGGTAAAGGCCAAACTGTTATACAGGCCATAATGATAATCATCGCTGGCACCACGAGTGATACCGTACAAATTCCAAGCAGTATCAGTCGTATAACCATTGGTAGCCACTATTTTAGCAGCGTAAGTCCGAAAAATAGCCTCATCTGGCGTAGACGAAGCAGTATATCCCCACGGATACATCCATTCATTACCATGAGTATGCACGGAAACCGACAGAGAGGGCGTTTGTTGCGCAAGCAAATCCCGAATGGCAGCCGTTTCCGGTTCAGAAAAGGGAGCCTTTCCTTGATAATTCCCATTATTTGGATCAGGACTATCATATCGCCATTCCCAACCATAATTACGATTCAAATCAACACCATAGCTCTGATTGTCATGCTTACGCCGATTTTTGCGCCACAAACCGCCACCGTTAGGATGCTGTTGGCGATTATATTCATAGCCATCGGGATTAACACAAGGAATCAATAAGATATTACGCGAATTGATTAAACGAGTTACGGTGAGATCAACCCCATAATGATTGACAAGCCACTCAGCAAACAATAACAATGACTCACCAGACATCGCTTCACGGGCATGGTGTAAAGCATCAAACCACACTGTCGGCTCGCTTGGCTCATAAACATTAGGATGATCAGAAATACGAATAGCCCAAATATCGCGCCCTTCATAACTTTTACCCATCGAAAATTGAGCAACAATGTTGGGAAAAGTTTTGCTCAGGCGTTCCAAAGTCTGCTCAATTTCAGCCAGGGTACGAAAACCACCCATTGAATGTGTTATGGCTTGCCGAGTCAGCCTATTCCTCGCAGCGCGTTGTGCGTAATAGTCAGAAAGATTTTCAATCACAACTTGGACATTAAAACCAGCCGCTTTCAGCATAGCTTGTTCAGCATCATCGGCATAAATTGTTTTGAAACCTTGTAGCCAATCAGAATAGTGTTCATCGACATCACTAGCAAGTTGTTGCAAACGATTAAGTTCAGCCCTATCTTGAATTTGAACCTTAACAAGATCAATGATAGGGGGAGTTGCCGCAACCATTTCTATCACGAAAATAAATAAAAAAGCCAACCAGCGCAGGATAATCACTCGTTATTCCTTTATATTATCAATTCAAAAAAAATCCTGAAATGCCTCAAATTTTGAATCAGAATGAACAGAATTTAAGAATTGACAGAATAAAACCCAATAAATAAAGTCACTGAATTCATTATGAAAATGCTATAATTCTGGAAATCCTGATTCAAACGATTGTTACCGTGTACAGTCTATCACTATCACCACTCTTTTAACCGCGTTGCCGGATCACCGAACAGGATAAACGATCTGATCACCCCCGTTGAAATTCCTTCATTGTAAGCCGCAATTTTAGCCTGTGTCGTGATTTCTCCTAAGGTTCTTGCCCCTTGTTCAAATATCATTGAAAACACTTTACCCGATAAAACCTCGTTTTCGCCGGTATAAGTCAACCCACTGGAGGAGAAAACGCCAATCGCGCCGCCCTTTGCCAGCATAAATTCTTCAGCGAGGCTGTATTTGTTTGAGGTTGTGAATTGGCCGTTGACGCAAGTCAGCGCGAGTACAAAGGTTAAGTTGTCCTCATTCTTCAGGCGATGGACATTTGAAGGCCCAAATAAGCCCTTCGTTTGACTCCATCTATCGACACTACCATGCCCCGCATAGTTGGTCATCATCACACCCTTGTTGATACTCGCCATTATATCTCTCGTGGCTTTTGCAATCTGTTTATCTTTTTGCTCCTCCGTCTCCGCGTTTTTGAGATAGGCAACCAGATAAACTTTATCGGCATTAAATCCCCCGGGTAGAGCGTCAACGAGAACCTCATTCAATACTTCTTCTTTTTGACTCGAATCCGCTATCAGTAACACATTTTGAGCACTGGCATGAGTGGATTTTTCAAAACGGATGATTTTGTCAATCATGCGAGCCACCGTTTTTGGTGTATCGCCGGGAATTCGCCCAATCATCATCTCCGGTAAAATGTAATGACCCATGTAATCACTCCACACATCGGCATACCAATTATCATCAGGAATGAGGAGACTTTTTGAACCCACCGACAAATACAGATGCGCTGGCACTTTATTCTGCTTTTTTATAGCCCGGTAATTCATATTCGCATCGCCCACTAAAAAGACATAAGTCGGTGCGGGGCCGCTCCAGTTTTCATAAGCGTATTTCAAAAAGGCCTTAATGGCAGCCGGATCAGACAGGCCCTGATTAAATTCATTATAAATCTCTTCAACACTGACCGATTTAACGCGCAAACCTTGTTGTCTGCGGAACGCACACAAGGGTTCTACGGCCGGTAAAAAGGCCTTATCCGTAATCAGGATGTAATCGGCCCCGTTTTTAGGATGCTTTAACTTGGCCGGTTGCCAAAGCGTCGTGCTAGGCGGTTGTTTATATTGATTAATGGTTAAAACATAATACGTTTTGGATTCAGTCACCCTATCCTCAAAAACGGCCTTATATTTCTCCCCCTCCTTTTCCACCGAAACATTCACCACTTCAGCAACCGTGTTCGGATCCGTGATGTCATAAATCAGAATCTCTGGTTGACTCAATTTATTAACCGCTATCTGAACTTTACCGTTGCTATTCACCGTCAATATCAAACTATTCTTCTCTGCCTCAAAAGGCCGCCAATAGTCTACTTCAATCCAATTGAGATAAACCGTATCCACAACAGCACCCGTATCGCCGGGTAATTCAATCTTCAAGGTGTTAGATTTATTGTCGAACAGGGCTGACGAAACGCGCATTTCTTGAACATATTCAGCATCACCATCCCAACGCATATCCCCAATCAAAGCCTCATTCAAATAAACGACAGTATGATGATTGGGGTACGGTGGTGCCGTGGAACGCCCCCGAAAACCGACTCTAACGACAACCTCGGTTTGTTCTACCGGCAAAACAGGCAACTTGACAGTATACGTTTTCACATCTGAAGCATTGAGTCTATCCCAAAACCAGTAATCTTGTGTATCGGGCGAACCTGTCCAGATATCCCATGTATTGTTTTTCTCCATAAGGAAACGATCATAAAAAGCCCTGATAGGTTGCGCTTCGCCAGTCACCTTGCCATTAATCCGAGCCATACGTTTACCAAAACCTTTCTTTCGCCAATACAACCAATAAACATTCGTATCTGTAAAAGTCGTCTCAAGGCTCTGGGCATAAAATTCAATATAATCATCCGGTTGAAAATAATCAGCCTCTTCTGAAATGACATTCAAAGCCACTTCTTCACCTTGATTAAAAAGACGCAATCGTTGAGGATTGATGAACTGCGGTTGCAACCCCGCATCGGCTAAATCTTCATAAGATAACCAATAAATACCCGCTTCTGGGATTTCGATGCGTAAAGCATCATCTGGTTTAATGTGTCTGACAAGTGCTTGAGGATTCGCTTCAACAGCATTGAAAAAAAACGTACCGATAAGCAAGAGAGGTAATATGAGAGGAAAAGTTTGAGGGGACATGATTTTTTCACCTTGTATGACTTGATGAGCAAGTTTTCCGCCATGAGTGTTAGTTTGATAGAGTTTCACCAAATCTTTCTCGTTTCGGTTAAAAAAAAAGCCTTGAAATAAATTTCAAGGCTGATATAGTTTTTAAGAAAATTTCAAAAGGGCGAGCCCTTTTCCTAAGAAACCCCGTTTTTCAAAAACCGGTTATTCACCACTTTGAACATTCCAACTGTTTTCCATAGAACAATCACCGGTGATCATCGCATTAAAGCGAATGCCCTTGCTACGCATACTTTTCAGGACACCTTCAACATCGGCATCCGGATAGGGCGAAGCGTCGGTGGTGAACAGGATAATGCCACCTTTCTTGAGATAAGGTATCACGAAGTCCAAAGCTTCTATTGAGGCTTCGGGGCATGTACCCCCCCCTTTTGCCTTCAGCTTGTCAACGGCTTCCCGTAACACATCCAGATTTCTGGTGAAGGCCTTGACAAAGGCCTTGATTTTAACCTCATCCCCAAAAGTGATTAACGCAATGAGTGGTGGGAGCGGTTCTGCCTCTGGGAGGGGTTCTGCCGTCTCGCTTGAGACAGGTTCTGCCGTCTCGCTTGAGACGGGTTCTGCCGTTTCGCTTGAGACAGGTTCTGCCGTCTCACTTGGGACTTCATCTTCCTCCGCGCTTGGCAGTTGCACATCTTCAAATGGCAATTCTGCTTCACCGGTTTCTAGATTGCTAATAAATTCATTCAAAGCGATGATGATACCATCAATCTCTTCCTGCATACTCCCAGTGATATCAATGACAAAGGCTATATCAACTTCAATATCCTCAGCATTGGGGATGTCTATCCTAGTGCGTTCTCTTACTGTATAAGCAGGATACTCGTTAGCCTTTACTGTGGCTTCAAACGTTAGCAGTAATAAGCCCACGTCTGTGAGTTCAACATCTATGCCTACCGTATGGCTGAGGCTATTGGCTTGTTCAAGACTGATATCAGTCATTGAGCAAATAATGGTCGGCAAATTGCTGATATCGCACATCCCGTAGTCCGTCTTTACCGCCTTAAGTTCAACGCCATTAGGGAGTTGAATCTTCAACTCAACACCAGTTGCGGCTTTAGGCACGGTGGGATTCAGATCGATATCGACTTTGTATTGCAAAAAACCGCCTATTGCCACGGGATCAGGGTTGTCGGTAATAAAAATTGAGAAATGCGGCACCACTTTTGTCCGTGTATATTGAATATCACCAGGGAACTGATCGGCAGTCATCGTCACTTTGTTCCTCAAGTCTTGCACTTGGTGGTTGCTGGCTACAATATGCACCGTGGCACTTCTATTCTGACAGGTGCCACCCGCACTTAAGGACGGCAAATTGCAAGTCGTCTCTGAACAGGGGTTGGTATGATGATGACTACCACAGTGGCTAAAATGGCCCCATTTATTAACAGGATAATACGTGTACCAGCTAACCTGAGCAGATACCAATTCAGTCCCTTTTGGCAAATCATCAGTCACGACAATACCTGACGCGCTTTGATCCCCACGATTAGTAACGTTGATGGAGTAGGTTATATTATTATCTTGCACAACGGTTTCAGGCGCATTAATCGTCATTTCAAGCACCGAGCCGGGTTTGCTGAGGTTCGGCTCACATAACCCGTTGAGATTCACCATGCACTCTTTTTGTTCAAAGATATAGCGATTTTTGCTGGCAACAACGGTGTATTCATTGGGTGCCAACAAGCCAGTGACTTCCCAGTAGCCTTCGTCATCCGTCACCGCCGTAGCCAGTAGCCCGTCATTATTCACAGTATCCTTTTTATAGACTCGTATGGTCACACCCGCAATCGGATCACGGAATTTGTCTATGATGGTGCCAAAACCGGTGACGAGTTCCATATTGACTTCCTGGGTTTGCTCACCAACAAGCGTCATATTTTCAGGATAAAACCAGTATCCAATCCCCTCTTTATTGGCCGTCACGGTATATTCACCTTCTGACAAATCGGTGATTTTCCATTGCCCTAGCTCATCGCTAATCGTCTCCTTGTCACCCGCTTGCACGACGACATTTTCCAGTGGATTGCCGAAAATATCGACAATGGTGCCAAATATCGTTGACACGATTTTGAGCGCAACTTCTGTTCTGATTGGATCACTGCCAAGCGTCACCTCTTTCGGTGAAAACGGGTAACCGTCTTTACTGGCAAGCACGGTGTAATCACCTTCAGACAGTTCAATGATTGTCCATTTGCCTTCATCATCAGTCACAGCCGTTTTGTCAGCCACTTCCACCATGACACCGGCTATTGGATTGCCAAACAGGTCAAGAATTGTGCCAAATATCGCCGGCACTATTTCTAGCGCGACTTCCGTACTGCTTTGTTCACCACTCAACGTCACGTCTATCGGTGCAAATGTGTAGTCTTCCTGGCTGGCAACGATAGTATAATCACCTTCAGACAAGCCTGTGATTTCCCAAATGCCCGTTTCATCAGTCACAGCCGTTTTATCGCCCACCAGCACCGTGACATCAGCAAGTGCATTACCGTCAGTATCAGTGATTGTGCCATGAACAGCATATTCCGGCTCTGTTGGAACTGTGGCTTCTGTTGCTTCTGTTGGTGTTTCTGTTGGTTCTTGGGCAAAATTAACGGTAGGCGTAATGCTGCCCAATACCAATACAGCGAATATGCCTATCATGAATCGCCGGGCAAAATAGTTTTGGGGAGGCCCAAAATGAGTATCAGATCTGACCAGATCAGATTTTTCGAGATAAGAGTTCATTATAAATCCCTCTATTGTGATTTTGGATTTTGTATAGTAATTATAACTTATTAATTACATAGACAACTTTGTTGGTCGGAGTGCAAACTTGAGTTTGCTGGTTGGAGTGCAAACTTTAGTTTGCTGGTTGGAGTGCAAACTTTAGTTTGCTGGTCGGAGTGCAAACTTGAGTTTGCACTCCAATTTTGCAAACTAAAATTGAAATGATGAGAATGGAACCTGGGGAAAAGGTGCCGGGTAGGCACCAACCTCTTCTGGGTTATTTAACCCTATTGAAGATTCCAACTACTTTCCATAGAGCAATCACCCGTTAGCATCGCGTTAAAGCGAATGCCTTTACTCCGCAAAAGTGCCAAGGTGCCCTCAATATCAGCGTCATCATAAGGCGAGGCATCGGTCACAAATAAAATGGTGCCCCCCTTTTTGACATGGGGAATCGTTATATCCTTCAAAGCTTCAATCGCGGCTTCTGGACAGGCACCACCACCCTTTGCCTTCAACTTATCAATGGCAGTTAATAACACAGTCATGTCGCTGGTAAAGGCATTGTAAGTCACGTTGTCCTTAAAAGTAACCAACGCAATGAGAGGTGATTCGTTGGGATCAATCGTGGCAATGAATTCCTTCAAAGCTTTGATAACACCATCAATCTCTTCCTGCATACTCC
>JAYQWI020000143.1:0-17226 GCA_035871815.2 Candidatus Parabeggiatoa communis | reverse complement strand
AAAAAAATGTATTTAACCTAATCGGGAAACGCTATAAATAAACAAAACACGGTTATTAAGCAAGTCTGTTTACAAGATGTACATTTTAATGTACATTAGCAACCTATTTTGTTTGCGGAGTCTCATCCTATGCTTGAAACCACTTTTACCGAATTACGAAAAAACGCTAAGTTTTTATTTGACGCTGTCGAACTTGGAGATACCGTTCGAGTTTATCGTAAAGGAAAGCCCATTGCCCACATTGTACCCGCGCCCAAAGAAATGCCTTCATGGAAAAAGGAAATACCGCGTTTGACTATTAATGGATTGTCTTTAAGTCAGGAAATTCAAAAAGATAGACTGGAGACAGATCGATGAAAATCTTTTTTGATACCTCCGCTTTTGTCAAACGGTATGTCAATGAAACAGGCAGTGAGCAAGTCGTTGAGATTTGTCAAAAGGCTGATGCCTTGGCATTGAGTATTATTTGTTTGCCTGAAATCATCTCAACACTTTGCCGATTGGTACGCGAAGGTAAGTTATCAGAGGAAAAATATGATCAACTCAAAACAGCGATGTTAACTGACTTAGAAGATGTAGAGATATGCGACATCACACCAGATGTGATGTTGCGTGTCATCAGTTGTCTTGAAAATAATACCTTACGTGCGATGGATGCCATTCATTTAGGCAGTGCCTTAGCTTATGGCGCGGATCAATTTGTCTCATCAGATCAAAAACAAATTCAAGCCGCTCATGCAGTGGGATTAACCGTCGTGAAAGTTTAGCGCATTGTAGGGGCAATCCCTTGTGGTTGCCCGTTTTCAGGCCAACCCCTTGGGTAGCCTATTTGAACTGGATACCATACCAAACGGGTGATTATAAAAAATACTGAACATCTGAATCTATGAAGTGTTGAAACTCAGCACCTGTGCTGAGTTTCAGCACCTTCCATTTATCTCATAAAAATCAATAACCTATTGTCATCTGAGGCCTAAACAGGTGCTGAAATCAATAGCCAAAGTCATAAATGAAATGGCTATAAAAATCAACTTTCTTATTTAAATCAATAAGATAACAAAACTGGCATACCTTGTGCTTACCTATATCAGTAACCCTCACCCAGATGGACGGGTCAAGTTTTTTGAATTAACGACTAACAATGGAGAAATACCATGACTAAGCAAAAGGGTTTTACCCTTATCGAATTGATGATCGTTGTCGCGATCATCGGGATTTTGGCCGCTGTCGCTATTCCGGCTTACAGCGATTACATTGCCAAAGCGAAGGTATCTGAGTGCAATATGTCATTCGCCGGCTTTAAGACTGAAGCCACAACGTTTTTTGCTGATGCGGGTAGTTGGCCACCCGCTCTCGGCTCATTAGACGGTGTTGTCACAGGCGGTAACTACATTTCTAGCGTAAGCTACACTTCAGGTACAACTCCATTATTTGAATGTAAATTAAAGGGCTTTGAGGCTGGCTCTGAGACCATCGCATGGTTATACACAACACTAGCTGGAAAGGATGTGTGGGCTTGTACAGCTGCTACTAACGGTTCGAAAACCACTCTGGAAAAGAAATACCTCCCGAAAGCGTGTAAATAAGTTAGCTGTCATCGGGTAAAACCAAAGCATAATAATACTTTCCTATTCTTAAGGAAGGTTCAAATTGAAAACCCGCTTTTTTAGCGGGTTTTTTTTTTGCTAAGTCTTCACCGAAAGTTCTATCATGTCTAAAACTCACTTCTCTCATATTTCTCAACTGGTTTATGGTAGTCTGTTTTTTTTCATTTTGATAATGATCGTTTGGCTTTATTGGCAGGGATTATCGGGTATTTTTCTGTTTGACGATAAATCAAATCTCCGAAAATTAGTCAGTATTGATGAAACACAGTGGTTTAGTGACATGCTTCTGTTTGCCCTTGACGGGGATGCAGGCATACTTGGACGATCCGTATCATTATTCACCTTTGCTTTACAATCATACAGTTGGCCCTTAAACCCTTGGGACTTCAAATATGTTAATCTGATGATTCACTTGCTTAACGGTTGCTTAGTATTCTGGTTTATTCTCATCCTCACCCGCTTTATGGCATTACCTGAAAAGCGTGGCCTCTTTTTAGCCTTCCTGACGGCTTCAATCTGGTTATTACATCCCCTCCAAGTTTCCACCGTGTTATACGTGGTACAACGTATGACGCAACTCTCCGCACTGTTTACCTTAGCCGGTTTATTAATCTATTTGCATGGCCGCCAACTGATGGCACAACAGAGAGTGAAAGCGGGCTTTTTCTGGATATCGGTTGGTGTCGTTTTAGGCGGGATACTGGCAACGCTCAGTAAAGAAAATGGCATCTTACTCGTCTTGTACATCATTGTACTTGAAGCGACAGTGCTACGTGCTTTGCCCAAACCCCGATATTGGCACACTTGGTCTAGCCTTTTTCTTTATTTACCTCTAGTCTTACTCTCCCTTTATTTTGTCACGCATATTGATAGTCTCTTGCAAGCTTATGAAACGCGCCATTTTACGCTAGCAGAACGTTTACTCACTGAAGCAAGAGTACTGACTGATTATCTTGCCAAGATACTCTTATTGCGTCCACAGGAGTTTGGTTTATTTCACGATGATTTCACCGTTTCTCATGACATATTAACACCACCCACTACGTTGATAGCGATCAGTTTTCTCATCATCATGTTTGTTATTGCCATCAAGGTACGTCGCATATTGCCACTCTTGGCGTTAGGTGTATTATGGTTTTTAGCCGGACAGGTTCTTGAATCCAGTTTTATTGGACTGTTGTTGTATTTTGAACATCGCAATTACTTGCCTATGTTAGGGATAATATTCTCAACCCTTTATGGTGCGATGTGGCTGTTTGATTATTTATTAAGTGCGTTTTTACGCAAAGTCGCTTTGTTTTTGAGTGCCTTGTTGTTGGCGCTGATCCCTTTTTTGACTTGGGTACAAACAGATTTGTGGGGTAATCCATTGGATCAGGCCGTTTTCTGGGCGCAACAACATCCCAAATCGCTTGCAGCACAAACTCATGCAACGGTGTTTTTCCAAAAGATTGATGAAAATGCCGAAGCCGAACACTATATCAGAAACATGATAGCCGTGTTTCCAGAATATGCTGCGCCTTATTTATATTTAATTGCCTTATCATGCACTGCTGAATACACTGTCAAGCTACCTGATAAGCAAAAAGTGATCGCCCATTTTAAAACGACACAATATGATCATGCGATACCTCATATGTTATCTTTCATTTTGGAAAAACAGGCTCAAGGGCGTTGCTATTTTTATTTAGATACGATTGAATCAATACTCAAAGCCTTGTTAGATAATCCAAATAATGCCGCTCAGAAACCCTATATTGAGTATCGCTATGCCGTATTTGATTTCTATCAAAAACGCTATGGATTAGCAGTAGAAAGGGGAAAAAAGGCCTTAGCATTAAAAGACTCACTACAGTTGCGCTTACAATTGATTCAATGGTTGATACTGGATAAGCAGTTTGATCAAGCAAAGGGTGATTTGCAAGCACTTCGTGCCGAAATCAATCCCCTCAAAGTGCGCCTCATTGAAAAACAATTGAAGTCTTTGGAAGCGGAAATCAAGACGGCACAAGAACAGTTGGGTAACGAAATCAAGCAATGAGGTGAAAGATGCACTTAAGTATTATTCTGCCTTGTCTCAATGAAGGCTTGAGTTTAAAAAAACTCATCCCGACTTTGAGACAAACTTACGCTGACGCTGAAATTATCGTCGTTGATGATGGCTCTAGCGATGAGTCTGCAAAGATTGCAACACAATCGGGGGCAAAAGTGGTGAGTCATCTGTATAGCATGGGCAATGGAGGCGCAATTAAAACGGGAACACGCGCTGCCAGCGGTGACATTCTAGTCTTCATGGATGCCGATGGACAACATGATCCACAAGATATTGAAAGATTGTTGACAGAATTAGCGCGTGGGCATGATATGGTCGTCGGGGCACGTCGTGCTGAGTCACAAGCGAGTGTTGGGCGTTGGCTTGCTAACAGCTTTTATAACTGGCTCTCAAGTTGGATAGTTGGGCATACGATTGCAGACTTAACGTCTGGCTTTCGCGCTGTTAAAGCCGATAAATTTAAAGCGTTTCTCTATTTATTACCCAATGGCTTTTCGTATCCCACCACCATCACAATGGCCTTTTTCCGTGCTGGCTATAGTGTTGGTTATATTCCCATTGTGGCACAGACACGTCTTGGCAAAAGTCATATTAAACTACTGCGCGATGGTGTCAGGTTTTTATTGATTATTTTCAAGATTGGTACTTTATATGCGCCCTTAAAGTTATTTGGGTCACTCAGTTTAGGATTTTTTACGCTAGGATTGAGCTATTATATCTATACCTTTGCAACCGCAGAACGCTTTACCAATATGGGTGTGCTACTGTTTATCACTTCGATGCTCATTTTTTTGATTGGCTTAGTGTCTGAGCAAATTACCCAGCTTTTGTATAGCAGCCATAAAGAAGCTAAGTAGTTTTTAACAGGGCTAACCGGCGTGTTCGCCCCGCCGGCAATTATTTTTCTAACAATCTATATACTGTCTACCGTTACAATTTGCGCTTTTGCCTTTTGGAAAAATCCCCGTTCATCCCAGATATCGAGGATAAAATGCTATTAGATATATTTGGTTAGTCGCCTTTAGGTGACTTTCGCTTTTTGTTGGCTGTCAATATAATAGCTACCGACGATGCTAAGTAAGTACCCGTGCAAGAGTTTTCCAGTATTATGGGCACAAAAATCATTGTTTTTGTTAGGTTTATTTTTTGAAAATACCTGCACGGGTACTTATAACATCCGTATGGCAGTTACCAATGAACATCGGGGTGAAGTTTTTGAATTCCTGTTCGCCAATATCTAAGCAGATTGAACTCAAGAGAAGGGCGATCATCAGTGAGTAGAGCATATTCTGCCAATTGAGAGAGCGGCATAGGCGTCAAATCCTGATAATAAGTTATCGGAACCGTATTCCACTCATTGATGTCTTCTTGTGTGACGGTATCGAGCATCAATAAACGTTGTTGGATATATTCTTCGGAAATATTGATCGGTTTCATAGAACCAATAACGTGCAAACCAATACCATGCCAACCTGGTAGCATCGCAGTATGGGGATAAACTGAAGCAAAAGTAGCCAGCAACATATTGAAGGTTGGCCAATCATTGACACCCGCTTTTGCGCTTGGAAATGGAATCCAGTGTGCCATAATGCCACCCTCATTGAGACGCGCCCGTGCCAATTCCAACAATTCTTTTGAATAAAGATGGTTCACCCCGGCAGCATCAATCGGGGGTGGCGGATCAATCGTAATGACATCAAAACGCTCACGTGTGAGCTTCAGAAAATTACGCCCATCATTCGTGATCATTTGTCCTTTGGGATAAGTACGCACACGTTCAGCATCCGCATAAAAATAATCGAATGCTTCAAAAACCTCATCGACCAATTCCACGACAGTTACTTTTTGCCCATGAGAAATGGCGGAACGATAAGTTGTTCCCATACCAAAACAAATAACCAGCGTATTTTCTGGTGCAGGATGAATCAACATCGGCAAATGAGCCATCATCTTCGTATCAGTGACTTTGACAGTCATGCCCATACCATTAACGAGTAAACTCTCTGCCAACGGTTGATCACGTCTTTTTAATGCACTCGTCACCGCTTGTAGCCCTGGTTGGTGATAAACCACTTCCATGATTGGATTCTTGGCATTAAAACGGGTGACAAAACGGTTTTTTTCCATTGCTTGAACGAAACCAAAACCGATTAATACGAGAGACAGCATACCCAGCGTGATAGCAACATATTGTTTTTGAACAGTTTTCCAGCTTGTACCCAAAACAACCATCACTGTGATTATCGCCGTAAAACCGTACAGTACAGCTAATAAATAAATGGCTTGGAAATAGTCGAATAAAACGGCAATACCAAAACCAGCGATTAGCGAGCCAAACAATGCACCAATCGTATTCCATGCGTATGCTTTGGCAATCAGTACCCCTTCAGCATCTTCAGAATTTGGTTCTAAAATTCTGGTTGCGACTGGAAATGTTGCCCCAGAAAAAAAGGCGAGGGGGAATAGGATACTAACAGCTTGTAAGTAGTGCCAAAATAATCGGGTTATATCAACTGGCGTATACGCATATTGAGAGATACTTTCGCTGATGATATTAAAGAGGATAATAGCGATAATGATCCAGATACCCATACCCATTTGAAGTGCAGCAAGCCATAATGGTAGAGATTTCAAACGATTAACCACCAATGACATCACCCAACTGCCTATTGCGATACCCAGCAAATATAAAACGAGAATCATAGCAAAAGCATACGTTGAGTTGCCTATCAGGATTTCTAGCGCACGAGTCCATAAAACTTCTGATGCCAGTGCTATAGCACCGCTGGCTGCGAGTACAGCCACGGCGAGTTTACCCATCGTATCCAATGAGCGTTTGCCAGCCGACGCTGAATTTGCCGCAGGGCGCAAGTGTGTAGAGCGAGCATATTTGAGGCCAATATAAGCCACCAAAAAGTTAAGTGCCGCGGCAAGTAAAGTGGTTGATCGTACTCCAATCAATTCGATCAAGATAAAACTCGCGATAATAGTACCTATTGCCGCACCAAACGTGTTAGCGGCGTATAATAAACCGACTTTCCAACTACGCGTTTGGCGAGGATCACGTCGAAAAAAGTCCGTCAACAAGGGTAAGGTAGCCCCCATAAATGTCGTTGGCACGGCTAACAACGTGAACGCAAGCATCGCTCTGACTGTCATACTCCAAGTCAATGAACTGTCAGCATTAACTATTGAGGTGAATATCCCATCAGTCAACATTGAAAGCAAAGGAAAACAAAGCGCAAAAAGACCAATGCCTAATTCCAGATAAGCATAAACCAACATAGGGTTATCGATTCGATGCAATCGTCTACCGACAATATAGCTACCCAAAGCCAGGCCTAACATAAAGCTGCCTAAGACGATAGAAACAGAAGTCGCCGTGTTACCAAAAACGAGGCCCAGCCAGCGTGCCCAAATGACTTGATAAATCAGTGCAGCTGCGCCTGAAGCGGTAAAAATTAAATAGACATTTAAGCTATGAACGCGAGAAGCGTTTGAATTTGAGGGTGTATCCATTGATAATTCCATAGAGGGTATTGATTTTTTAAAGTCTGTTTTGTGTTGTACTAAATACAGTCGTTATGTTTTGTCGTAGACGATTTATCGCCTATTTTTACAGTGGTTTTGTCGTAGGCGAATAACCGCGCCATTTTTGGATTAATAGCCAGTGAAACAAAGGAAAACAACCCCGAACCCTCCAACCCCGCATAAAGGTTGGCACTAGAAATTATTCATTCTGAGATCGTTATTTTTAATAACAAATTTCGTGCCCTTTTATTTTCAGGCTTAATTTGTAGTGCCTTTTCTAGCGCATCTTGCGCTTTTGATAAAAGCCCCTGTTTGAAATAGATCAAACCCTGCCTATAATAAATCACATCCCAACTAAATCCCAAATCAATCTGATGCTCTACCCAAAAGTTGAGCATATCAAGTGCTTCTTGTAAACGGTTTAAATGGATATAAGCCAATGGCAGGTTGGCAGCCCATAAATGTTTATCAGGTTCTAAGGATATCGCAACCTGATAATGCTTAACCGCCGTTTCATAATATCCACTGTGTAAATAAACCGTACCCAAATTAAATCGTGCTAAAGCACTTTCCGGTGCATAAGCCACAACGTGATCCCAAAAGGTGAGATCATTTTTCCAAACTAAAGTCTGTGTTTGGGTTAATTGTAGTAAAACGCCCATTATGAACATCACCGCGATAACGATGCCCAATTTTATCATTTTCAATAACTTGTTACTGTATAACAGATTGACAATACCCACACCCAAAAGAATATAAAAAGGAATTGTTGGCAAATAGACATAACGATCAGCTGCCGCTTGATTGCCCACCTGTATGATGCCAATGACGGGCGCTAAGGTGATTAAATAAAATAGCCACGCGATGAGCCAATAATACTTTTTCTTATACCAAAGAAAGCCACATAAAAAAGTGATGAAAAAAACCGCAAAGGCGGCAATTAAGCCTGGATAGTATTCATGAAAACTCGTATAAGCCGGTAAGGGATAAAAGGGTGATAGACTGATGGGAAAAAGAAATTTTGAAATATAAACAATCAGACTATTAAATGCGTTTAAGAAACGCATTGGCAACCCCATCGATTCCAAACTCGCTATCCCGCCCTGAGATTGTGCCATCAGTGTGAGGATGATTGAGACTCCAGTGAACATAAAAAACGGTATTTTTTCAATTATCAGCATTTTGTAGGAAACATGCTCACGCTGACGTAAGGCAGTCAAATGCGTTCGATTGAGTGGATAGACATCCATCAGCAACAAAATGACGGGCAAGGTAACAGCCATCGGTTTGGCTAACAATGCCAATACAAAACAGAATAATGCTGAGGCGTACCAAAATAGGCGTGCTTTAGAAACTAAAGCGGCACTATAAAAGACATAAGAGCTCAGTGTTAACAAGATAAAAAAGAGGCATAACACATCTTTACGCTCAGCTACCCAGACGACGGATTCAACATGTTGCGGATGTATCCCAAACAAAATAGCCGCTATGCCAGCAATCAGTAGAGTCTTATTGTTGATGGGTAAAAATTGAGTCACATTATCGCTTGAAGGCTTAAAAGAGATTAAAACGATGACTAAACCAAAAAGTAAAAGGGTATTTAAGCCATGAATGATAATATTGACAAGATGATGCCCCCAAGGGTTCAGTCCAAACAATGCATAATCAATTGCATGGGATAGCCAACTTAGGGGATGCCAATTGGCTGCGTAGAAACCAGTAAACATCCATTGAATATTTTCCCAATTCAAAGCATGGATATGCGTATTCTCAACAATATAGCCATAAGTATCCCACATCGTGAGAAAATCATTATTTAACGCATCGCGGTATGCAATCGCTATTGTTGAAACAATCAAAGCAATCATAACGAAAGCATTCAACAAAAGAATCCACTTTTTAGTCTTGAGCATATTTTTTGGCTTCAAAAAGTTTTGAGGTTATAGCATTTTTCGTTTGGGTTAAATACAAAAAGGGCAACCACAAGGGCTTGCCCCTACGAAGGGTGTATTTAGCGTAGCTTCCCTTCGGTTCATGCAATCGGGAAACGCTATATTAATCTAAGGCATATCCCAAAATACCCGTTTTTCTTGTAGGGTGGGTAACGGGTTTTTGTTGCCCACCATTCCCCTATTCAGCGTTTATTTCCGATAACAATTTTCGCGCCTTTTCATTTCTAGGATTAAGCTCCAAGGCCTTTCTTAATGATTCTTGTGCTGGTGGTAAAAGGCCTAGCTTAAAATAAATTTCCCCTCTCATCGCATATAATTTATTAACCTGATAGTTCTCAAAAATATGCTTGTCTATCAGGTAATTAACAATATTCAAGGCCTCTTGTAATCGATCTAACTTCATGTAAGCGAGGGCAAGTTGCCCCGCCCCACCACTTTTCATAAAATGAGGGGGATTTAAAGACAAAGTATGCTGGTAACGCTCAACGGCCTTCTCATATTCGCCCATTCTCACATAAACATCAGCCAAGTTATTGTGCGCCAAAATATTATTGGGCGCATAAGCGGCAATGTAACCCCAAAACGTTAAATCATTTTTCCAGATAGCCGTTTGTTTTTGGGTTAATTGTATCAGCACAAGACTAAAAAGCACCAATCCAAGAACAGTGCCCAATTTGAGGAAAGATTTGATTTTTTGGCTAGACACTACTTTAACAATGCCAATGCCCAACAAGATATAAAATGGTATAGTCGGTAAATAAACATAACGATCAGCCGCTGCTTGACTCCCCACTTGTATAATACCAATAACAGGAGACAGCGTGACTAAGTAAAACAACCAAGCTATCAACCAGTAATACTTTTTCTTGTACCACAAGTAGCCACAGAGAAAAGTGATGAGAAAAAAGGCCATGACTGGCACCAAGCTCGGATAATATTCGTGAACACTTTGATACGATGGTAAAGGATACAGGGGTGATAAACCAATTGGAAAAATGAATTTTGAGAGATAAAAAATCAGACTATTAAAGGCATTCAGAATGCGAATTTCCAGCCCTAGCCCTTCAAGGGTAGACATGGCACCACTATTATGTTGTGCCAAAATGGTGAGAATGGCTGATAACACTGTGAAAGCGAAAAAAGGTATTTTTTCAAGCACAATCCTTTTATAAGAAACCTTAGCCTGTGGTGCTGTCAAATGCGTTCTATTGAGTGGGTAAACATCCATGAGTAATAGAATAACCGGCAAGGTAATTGCCATCGGCTTCGCCAAGAGGGCTAACACAAAACAGAACAAGGTTGATAAATACCAAAACACACGCTTTTTATTAGCATGGTGAAGGGCTGCATTATAAAACAGGTATGATAACAGTGCGAGTAAGATAAAAAAGAGACATAACACATCTTTGCGCTCTGCTATCCACACCACAGATTCAACATGTTGTGGATGTATGCCAAACAAAAAAGCAGCTATCCCCGCAGCCAGCAGTGTCTTATGGGTTACTGGGGCAAATTGAGAAACCTTATCGGCGGCCGGTTTGAAAGAGAACAAGACACTCACCAGTAAGAAAAGCAAAATCGTGTTCAATCCATGAAAGAGAATATTGACAAGATGATGTCCCCAAGGATTCATACCAAACCAAGCATAGTCTAAAGCATGTGATAGCCAAGTCAGAGGATGCCAATTTGCGGCGTGAAAATGGGTAAACATCCACTGAATATTTTCCCAAGTTAACGCCTTAATATGAGGATTATAAATAACATACTCTTGTGTATCCCACATCGTGAGAAAACCATTGTTTAAAGCATCACGGTAAGCAATGAATATTGCTGATAGCAAAATAAAAATGATGATGAGGGCTTTTAGTGGAATAGCCCATTTTTGGAGGTTTTTCATGTTGCTGATATAAATCTTTGTTAGGGGTAAGGGGAAAGGGAAAAACTTGTAGGGTGGGTAAGCGGGCCGACTCATCTTAAGTTTATCCTAAATCTAAAAGCCGCTTGCCCACCATGCCTCAATTTTGAACATCATAAAAACAGAAAGGCCTTGTAGGGTAGGTAAGCGGGCCATTTCATCTTAGAACCGAAATTTCAAACCCGCTTTCCCACTATGCCTCGTGTTAGTACAAAATGCTCTCATCCCAGATTCAATCTGTCTCACTTAACCCAGTTTACTGCGATTGTTGCAACCGTTCCAAGACCACCGGGAAAAAATTGTTTGCCATGCGTGCAGCCCCTTCCTTAGAAAAATGAACGCGATCAAGAAAATATTGATCCTCATGTGGAACCAAGGTGGCATTATCAACCCATCCGGTTTCTTCTTGAATCGCTATTGTTTTGAGTATTTCATTATATGAATTAATCCCTTCAAAAATCGCTTTTGAGGTTAAACCGGGGGTAAAATGCATTAACGCGTAAATCTGTCCTCTCTGAAACTTACTCAATGGGTTAAATACTTCGAAATCAGAATAATCTAATTGAGGATCATTGAGTGTTGCAAAAGAAGATAATACAACCTCTGCACCTTGCCCCTTTGCAATTGACACTAAAGTGTGTATGTGTTGTTCAAATATTTTTTTTGCCTCTTGAGGAATATGATTTAGCCGGTTACTTTTTCCAAGTCTTTCATTTTTCAAGGCCTCCAACTTTTGAGCATTTTGGTTATAATCACGATATTGTTGACGTAATCGCACATAAAACATACTGTGATCCAACCAGCGAATAAGCCAGTTGGGTTTGTTATGAAAACCATAAGGTTTGGTATGAATATGCGAATAATCAGGTTGGAAATTCACCTCTTTTCCGATAGCTTTCAAGTCATTATACGCATGATAAATGATCACGATATCAGGTTGAAAGGGTATGACACGCAAAGCTAAATTTCCAATACTTTGGGCCGTGTCAAATCCGGGTACGCCTGCATTAATCACTTTAATTTTTTTATCAGGCAAGGCATTTTGCACCAGTCTTCCAAGATATCCGGGCCAGTTGTCATCATAAGATAAATAGATATTGGCGGTTGTTGAAGCACCGATAGTCGCTATCCTAATTTCGTTGGATGATTTTTGGTATTTCAAAGTGGAAACATTAGCCAAAAAACCATGTTTATCAACGACAATTGAAGAGGGTTCTTTCTGATAAGGATGTCCCCCTTGAAAAGAATTATTGGGCATGAAAGTGATACCCGTAAAAGGGTGCCACTGGTAGAGACTTTCAACCTGTTTATCATAAGGTTCAAGTTCATCTAAGGAAAGTGTAAAGCCCTTTCCTGATAACCCAGAAATGATGCGCGTCGTTAATTCAATAGCACTCAATCCGACTACGGCAATCACAAGACTGCTGAGGAGATAGTATTTTATTTCTTTTTTCATTCAATCTAAAACACCTCTGTGATTATTCCAAAGCTTTGGGCTCCAGATTGGAAGGAATTCTTGATAAAAAATCTTGCGCCATTTGATTGTCTGGATTAATGTTTAATGCTTTTTGGAGCCAAGATTGCGCTTTTGGCACAAGTCCTTGTCTGAGATATATCCATCCTTTCATAGCATAGAGACTATCCAGATTATAACCGGCATCCTCTTCTTCTAGTCGATTGAGAACCGCGAGAGCTTCTGGTAACCGATTTAAATTAAGATAAGTCATCGGAAGATTAGCATACCACCACATATTCTGTGGTTCCAAGAAAACAGCTTGATGGTAATGTTCTAATGCTTTTTCATAATAACCCATTTCAAAATAAACCGTACCCAGTCTAAATTGTGGAAATGATCGTTCAGGCGCGTATTTGACAACATAATCCCAAAACGTTAAATCATTTCTCCAGATTGTCGTTTGTTTTTGAGTCAATGGTACTAACACAAGCCCATACAATATAATCCCAAGAATCGTCGCTAATTTGATGATTTTTCCAGTTTTAGTGCTATACAACACAGTGGCAATACCAACCCCTAAAAGTATATAAAAAGGTAGGGTTGGTAAATAAACATAACGATCCGCAGCGGCCTGAGTACCTACTTGGATGATGCCAATTACTGGAGATAAGGTGACCAAATAAAATAACCAAGCGATTAACCAATAATACTTTTTCTGATACCACAGGTAGCCACACACAAAAGTAATGAGAAAACTGGCAACAACTGGAATCAGGCTAGGATAGTATTCATGAAAATGGGTATACGACGGATAAGGATAATAGGGTGATAAACCAATCGGAAAAATGAACTTGGAAAGATAGAAAATAAGACTATTAAAGGCATTCAAAAAACGCATTTGTATCCCTAACATATCAACAGTAGGAATAGCATTCTGTTGTGCCAATAGCGTGAGAATAACCGAGAATAACGTCAACCCAAAAAAGGGTATTTTTTCAATCAGCAGTTTTTGATAAGAAACAACGGAACTAGGATGGAAAGCAGTCAGATGAGTTCTATTCAGCGGGTAAACATCTATAAGCAACAAAATCACAGGAAACGTCACCGCCATCGGTTTAGCGAGTAGTGCCAACACAAAGCAGAGCAACGTTGAGAAATACCCATAAAAACGTGCTTTAGCGGTTTGAGCTGTGTTATAAAAGACATAAGACAACAGTGCTAACAAAATAAAAAACAGGCATAACACATCTTTGCGTTCAGCTACCCAAACGACAGATTCAACATGTTGTGGGTGAATGCCAAAAAAAAGAGCAGCAACGCTTGCCGCGAGCAATATTTTATTGTCAACACGCGCTAACCAAGAAGATTTTTCTGTTGCTCGTTTGAAAGTCATTAAGACAATCACTAGCCCAAAAACCAAAATGGAGTTCAAGCCATGAATAATAACATTGACAAGATGATGCCCCCAAGGGTTCAGTCCAAACAGTGCATAATCTGTAGCATGTGATAACCAAGTCAGGGGATGCCAATTTGATTTATAAAAGGCAGTGAACATCCATTGGATATTTTCCCAAGTAAAAGCTGTGATGTGGGCATTGTTAACGACATAAGCCTTTGTATCCCACGATTGAAAATCATTATTTAAAGCATCATGGTAGGCAATATAGACTGCTGAAACCAAAAACAAAATGATAATCAGCGTTTTCAGGGGAACCGCCCGTTTTAGAAAATTTGTCATAAAATAAATTATTTCTTTTTAGCAAAAACCGTTACTGTACCATAATGCCCAGTGATTTCTTCAATGATATAGCCTAGTAATCCTATAGGAAACCACACAATTGAGGTCAATAATTGAATAAACAGAGCCGTTTGATTCGCCGTTCGCCAAGGTATACCCCCTTGCAAAAAACGGTAAAGACTATTTGTCGCATGTGGCGTGAATAAATTAGCAAGACTTTGGAACCACCCAAATAAATTTTGAATCGCATCCCCAGAAGTCACTTTAATGATCTCATAACCCTGTTTTTCCAGTAATTCAATCAATCCTTTTTGACTAAAATGAAACAAATGTCTTGGTACATCTAAATGAAACCAAGTGGCTAAACCTAAGCGGGCCTGTAAACTGCTGACATTGGGCACACTGATACATAACACTTGGCCTGTTTCAAGAACTTGAGTGGCTTGTTCCAAAGCCTGAAGTGGATTGGGTAGGTGTTCAAATACATGCCAAAAAACAATGAGTTGAAAAAAATCATGTTCAAAAGGCCAATGATTTTCTTGCTCATTAGATAAGTTCACCACATTAACCTCTTTATTTTGGAGTATCCAATCTGCCGCCCCTGCTGATTCCAAACAATACACTTCAACCCCTAATTGTTTCAGTTCACGCAAGATATAAGCTCTACCGCAGCCAATTTCCAAAACCCTTTTGGGGCGAAAACGTTTATACAAAAAAGAGGCATTTCTTCTGTGATTCCACCGAAAAATGTTTTCAATTAAGGGTGAAAATTTGCCTTTTTTAGAATTGTAGTAAGCCGTACCATAGTAATCGTTTGTGATCTGTTGCGATAAACCTTGTGTCATATAACAACCACAAGCATGACACTTTAGCAAACGAAATGTCTGTTGAGTCAAATAATCAGTGCAGTGTTGTGGTGTTTGAGAAAGCGCATTTTGCTGACAAATGGGACAAGTTGGCCCAGAATGAACGGCAGGTGTATTAATCATTATTCAATAGTCTCGCGTTCACTTTAACTTTTTTGAGATAAAAATCAATGACTCATGTACTACCCCGGTGACGATTTTTAATACTGATTTCATCAAGTGGACTAAAACGAGAACTTGATAACATTTTCCACTGATGTAAGACAAATTCTAAAGTAGTCACAATAACACTTAAGCCATATTTGACAGCCCTTATAAAACTAATAGAAGAGGCCTCTTCAAAATACCGAGTTGGACAAGTGATTTCACCAATAGAAAAATTAGCGTAAATAATCTGTAGCAGCATCTGATTGTCAAAAATAAAATCATTGGAATTTTTGTCTAAAGGCAAAGTTTCCAAAATCTCTCTTGAAAAAGCCCTATATCCAGTATGATATTCTGACAATTTATGATTTAAAAATAAATTTTGATAAAAAGTTAAGAAGCGGTTTGAGACATATTTATACAAAGGCATACCGCCTTTTAAGGCCCCCACCCCCAATATCCGCGATCCTAACACACAATCAAATAAACCCTCTGAAATTAACGAAGCCATTGCCGTAATCAATTTTGGCGTATACTGATAATCGGGATGCAACATAATAACGATATCAGCCCCTTTTTGCAAAGCCGTTTTATAACACGTTTTTTGATTACCCCCATAGCCTAAGTTTTGCGTATGTAAAATCGTAGAGAGGCCAAGTGATTTTGAAACTTGAACAGTCGCATCACGACTTTGATCATCCACCAAAATTATTTCATCCACAATCGCATGAGGGATATCTTCATAAGTGCGCTGTAGTGTACGCTCAGCATTATAAGCTGGCATGACAACAACAATTTTTTTTCCATTCAGCATATCAATTATCAATTATCAATTATCAAGTTGGGTGGCTTTGTTTAAAAGGAAAAAGTTTTTGCCTAAAATTTTGTTGCTTACCCCTCATCGATATTAATTAGCATGAACAATCAACAGCCCAAAAAGGTTTTTTGTGCCTGTTCACCTAGCATTATAACTCGACTATCAAGTTTTTGATGTTATTTGGCTTTGCGAAGCTCTATTTTTGAGTGTTAAAATAGCCAAATCATTGATTTTTAAGGTTTTTAAGCTTATTTAGTTTTTAGCTTTAAAATCAAAGACTTATAAAAAACTTGATAGTCGAGTATAAATACTTTATTTTATTGAGAGCAATTAAATCTTCTCTGAGCCTTTTGACACTCGGGTCATTGAATGGGATTGATTAAAATCAATAAGTTATTTGACAAACCTTCGATATTTCGGATTTTCAATGATGGAAAAAACAGGTTTCCGTTTTTATTCTTCTAAAGAAAAACAATAAGTTATTGATATTGTTTGTCATTAACAATTAACCATTAACCATTTCTAAACCCTTTGAAGCTTTCCCACTCAACGACCCCAGTGCCAAGATTAACTGTCTGATTATTTCTGATTATAACGGATTTTGGGGAGGGCCATTTTTTATGATTTGTGAATTATGAATTGTTAATTGAAAATGGTCATTTATAAAGTCAGTTATTTATAGTAACTAATTGTTTTTTAATGAGAAATCAATAAGCCACCAATCACTTAAAAACCCTAAATAAAATAACGTATTGACACAAAATGACTCTTTCAAAAATACTCAAACCATACCTCATGCTTTGAAATACGTGCCGCACCGATCATCCGTTATAATCAGAATTATTTATAGTTTTTTTGTCCATTTTGGACAATAGTGGAAAGCATAAATTATAAGTGACTATTTTTTAATATATTTTTTGAAATCATTGAAGTATATCGTTCTTAAATCAACAACTTATATCGGACTTTGACGGGCCTAGGGAGGCGGTGCTTCACTCTTGCAGAATAGCTTTGTATGTGAGTATAATACCAAAAAATACAAGAATGTTATATAAGTAATGGCGAAAAAATCACTAAAAGTGTGTTATATCCTCTCCTATTACATGCCTGAGTATATAAGAACTAAAACACTTTTGACTGCTTTACA
>JAYQWI020000142.1:0-3352 GCA_035871815.2 Candidatus Parabeggiatoa communis | reverse complement strand
AATCGGTGCAACGCTCAATAAACTATCACTTGGATTACGAGCATCAAAGCGTCCCCCCTCTCCCAAGCGCAAATAGTCGGCTGTGCTGGCATGAAAACTCCCTTGCACGTCCAACTTGGCATTTTCTCCAAACATAATGCCATACGGATTAAGAAAATACATATCCGCGTTGGGAATGGTTGAGCGAATTAACCCGTCAATGTGTGATGGATTTCCACCCGTGACGCGGCTAATCACATTTTCAATCTGATTTGGCCCTGAAAAGGTGGCACTTTCCAAGCGTTGCAAGTTAAAATCTTGAAAACTGTGGAATAAATTGCTACCATGCCTTTGGCCTAAGTCAGCCCCGATGAGATAGTTGGGCCCCGGTAATGCAGCGCTCTGTCCCAACGTACCATCAAGGTTGACTTCGGCCTGACTGGATAAACTGAAAATGAATAAAGAAATAACATGAAATCGACTCATTCGCTTTATACCCTATTTTTCCTATTATTACTTTATTTGAGCAGCGTACCTGCCCAAACGCTTATCGAAGCCAAACAGGCTTTCCAACAAGGGGATTATAAACAAGCCCTGTCACAATGGCAAAACGTGTTGGATAAAACCCCTGATGTCACTGAACGCTTAGAGGCTCGACTAGGCCTCGCGCAAATTTACCGAGATTTGGGACATTATCATCATAGTCATCATCAACTCCAAACGGCATTAGCCCTCGTTGAGCAATCCGATCATCCCCTGTTTCATGCCCGCTTACTGAATGAGTTCAGTAAACACGCCCTTTCCCAAGGTAAAAAAGGCTTTAAGGCGGCAAGAGAATTCGGACAAAAAGCATTGAATATTGCACGGAGGCTGAATAATCCAGTCGTCTTAGCAGAGATTTTAAATCACTGGGGTAATGTGTTCATCATAGAATACGATTATGAAGGGGCTGTGAAGCATTTTGATGAGGCATTAACGTTGCTGGGGGATTATCAAAGGGCAGCCCGTGATCCGCTAGACAGCAATACTTTGGCTGAACTTGAAACGTGGTCTGGCAAACTCTTGATTAATCGAGCACAAGCTATTTTCTTGCAAGAAGCAGAGTTATCAAAATTTAGGGAAAAATCAAGCTTTCGGGCCAGTATAGCTGCTCTGAACTTGGCTTGGCTTGCTACTAACAAGAAATGGGTAGCCCCCTATCAACACGTTTTTGGACTGATTTCTCTCAGTCAATTAGCCAAAAAAATCCAGCTGCAGTTGAGTGACTCTTCAACACAACTCACGAATATGACGACTCAAACGCTTTTCAAGGCACGAGAGTTAGCGATTCTTTTGGACAATGCTACCGCTAAAGCTTACAGCTACGGTTATCTGGGACAATGGTATGAACAACATCATCGTTATCGTGATGCCTTACAACTGACTCGACAGGCCCTCTTTTTTTCCGGACAAACGCAAGAACACTTATTGCTGTCTTATCTCTGGCAATGGCAGACAGCGCGTCTCCTCAAAGCGGATGGTGATCATCAACACGCCATCAAAGCTTATCAACAAGCGATAGCACATTTTCAACCGGTACGCACCAAGTTGCTCACAACGGGTTATGTGAATTTGATGGCATTCTATTTTCGTGAAAAAGTGGCCCCAATTTATTTTGAATTAGCTGATTTATTATTACAACGGGCCCATTCTGAAACGAATACAGCGAAAAAAAGTCAATTATTACAGCAAGCAAGAGCCACGATAGAAAGTTTCAAAGAGGCAGAATTACAAGACTATCTTCAAGCAGACTGTCTCGATCTTTTTAGCCAATGTTTAGATTTAGGCTCTCTACTTGATCAAGAAACCGCTTTGTTATACACGATTTTATTACCCAATCGCCTAGAATTATTACTACAACGGCATGATGGCTTAAAACAATTCATTATACCCATTGATGAAAAAACACTACGCGATCAAGTGATTTCTTTGTCATCGCAATTACATTATCATCCTAATCCAGAAATGTTGGCTAGAAAGCGAAGCCAATCCGTCGCCAGCGCAGAAGTCTGTACACCCGCATTACGAGGGGGGCAGCCGCAAACGCTAAAAACTGCCGCACACGATTTCATGAAACCCGCGCAAACCCTGTATCAAATGCTCATTCAACCCCTTCAACTGCATGATATCAAAACGCTGGTGATTGTGCCAGACGGCATTTTACGCACGATACCCTTTGCCGCTTTACATGATGGTGAACACTTTCTGATTGAAAAATATGCCTTGGCTACCCTAGCCAATTTGTGTTTAAAGCCTTCAAATCGTTCGCAACAAAAAACGATTTTGTTGAGTGGTTTATCTAAAGCCGTACAGGGCTTTTCCGGTTTACCTTGTGCCAAATATGAATTAGAAAGCATTCAAAATATCTACAATGACACCGCTAAACCGTTGTTAAATGAAAGCTTTACGTATCCCAACTTACAAACCGATCTCAAAAAAACCGATTATGACATCGTGCATATTGCCTCTCATGCGCAATTTAGCCCGTATTTAGAAAAGACGTTTGTCTTAACCTACGACGATAAATTGAACTTAGATAAATTAAGTCGCTTAATCAGCAATACGCAGTTGAAAACCAAATCGCCAATAGACTTATTAACCCTCAGTGCTTGTGAAACAGGCATCGGTAATGATAGGGCACCATTAGGATTAGCAGGTGTTGCGCTCAAAGCAGGCACACAAAGTGTTTTTGCCAGCTTATGGCCGATTGACGATGAAGCAACCCCGGCCGTCGTGATTGAATTTTATCGACAATTACAAACACCTGGACTTTCCAAAGCCAAAGCTTTACAAAATGCACAAAAAAAGATGTTGACTGATAAACATTATGTGCGTTATCGCCATCCCTATTATTGGGCCGCATTTTTATTGATAGGACATTGGTTTTAAGTGCGATTTTCGTTTCTGTTATTTTGCTGCGATTTTCGTTTCAGTTTCAAATAAGGCGATAGCGGGAAAATAATATACCCGTAGAAAAACTATTTGTTTGAAAACACTTGGTTTATTTTCATTTTGTGTGGATATTTTCTTTAGCCGCAACTGCCTAAATGTCTAGCAGTTCCTTAGGAAGTTGCCTGAAGTAACTTCGACAACGTTTTATCAAGAAAGTGATAATAAAGAAATAGCCAATTATTAATGAAGATTTTATTTCATGCACGTCCCTTATAAAGAACACCTTGTTTAATGACCAATATCTTCTGCAAGTGCTTTTTCTTCCTTAGGGTTCAATTTAGCACATTCTTGTGCTAGGCGGCTTTGTTCTAATCGTTGCAATTTCTCTATGATGGCATCGGCAATGGCACGACTTCGATTTGGGTAAAGATGACGGCTGATC
>JAYQWI020000141.1:0-2943 GCA_035871815.2 Candidatus Parabeggiatoa communis | reverse complement strand
TGATGCCACCACCCCACTGGATTTTTGGATAGCACACTGTCGGTGTTTGATAATGCTACAGACTCATCGGAAAATGCTTTCAGATAAGGATTACAAAAACAAAGTATCTGAATTGGAAGCGGGATTTATACCTTGGGATTTTGGCACATGTTTGGATAAACTAGAGGCTTGTTGGAATCAAGTTAAGCTTCTCAATCAAACCAATTCGGTAGAACAAAAAAGGTCTATACGTCTATGAGAGAGATAAGAATGCCATACCATGTAGAAATATATGGACATGCGGGTGCTGGTAAGACAATTCTTCTTGCCGCTTTGCATAATATTTTTCCCAAACCTGATGGCAAAGTGCTTATAATTTCTAATGAGTTAGAAAACCGATTTAAGCTATTAGCCCAACATGAATTTCCGGGTAGAACTGAACTGGGAATGTCTGAATATTTAGTTTTGGAGTTGCAGCTTGGGAGAAGACTGCCTCCTATTGAATTGCACATAACGGCTCATGCGGGTGAAGTACATACGCTAGATGACTCTGCGACTGAAAACATTAAAAAGGAATTTTTAGACAACGGAAAAGAAAAACTCCTTGTCGTTGTCGTGAATCCATTTTTGCATAATCTCGATCTGGCATGGAAAGCTTTTTGCAATTTAGTGGCCGTTTTACAGAAAAAATCGAGACAAGGCTTTTCTATAAAGGAAGCGTGTTACGCTGCTGCTGAGATTCTCTTTCATCTCTCAAGAGAACAATTTCAGAAATACGGCCTGAACATGGAAGACACTTTGGCTGGTATTGAAGATGCCGTACTCATTTATGATTGTGACGCTTCCAGTTTGGAAGAACGTTTTAAATTCAGCAATGTTTCTAATGATAACGCAAAGGTTGACTTCGATGAAGAATTCAAGAAAACTATTGCTAGTATCTTTAATGCACATAAAGGTGATCGGGATCGCCTGATAACTTTAATGGATGGACTGGATAACAGCATGTTGATTCTTTCCCATGCTGATTTAGCCAATAAATTGTCTTCTATTAGCGTAGATGATTTTGATGAGGTCTTTAATCTGATATTTAACACGCCTAATCGTAATTATAGGCGACAACTGTTAGCCGGTAATCTTTCGCTGGATATTCGCTCTCAAGAAGAAGAGCAAGTCAATATCAATATACGTCCGGTCGATCTTTTAGATAAATCTGCGAAACAGTTTTATGAAAACATCAAATCCTTTGCCATTGAGGCTAAAACAGGAAAATCATTGCCTATTCAGGCTAACACGGGAAAATCACTGTCTGATAGTGAAGTAGAACCGCCCACTAAACTTCACTGGGTTACGCCAGAGGATGATCCTTTAATAACGGTTATGGAAGCCCTTGTAACTGAGACAACATTAAACCGTGAAGAATTTTCTAAGTTAGTCACTGCTACAACAAATCTTGTCAAGGAAGTGGAATTAAACAGGAAGGAACTTAACCCTAAAAAAATAGAGAATAATCTGGAAACGATTTCTAACGGATTTTCTCGTTTATCAATGCTTGAGAAGATCAATTCGAGTTTGACCACACTCGCTAAGAAGCTAGAAGATGTTTCTAATAGAGTTTTTTTGAGCTCAATTATTTTTGGGATATTTATTTTCATTAGTGCTGTTGTTATAGTAGCGAACTAAAAATAGTCTATGTTCTAATGGCACTTAAAACGAGGTGTATCTGCTATCGTGCCTGCCATTCGTCTATGTTCCTAAAAAAGGGTATGTGCCTATACCTCAATTTTCAATGCTTAATGTACAACAGGGGGTAATTAAAAGTGATAGTTGTAGGGTGGGTAGATCAAAGCGATTCGCAGACCAGGGAAGCTAAAAGCAGCACGTCGCGGTGGGTTTCCCGACGCTCTACCCCAATGCCAGTTAAGCCTGGGCGAACACGCAGGTTCGCCCCTACGACCCCTTAACTTAATGGCATTGACGCTCTACCCACCCGACAAGACAACAAAACCTCACTTTTAATTGTACCCTGTTGTACATTGATAGAAAGGTTGTGCATTAAGTTATGGAGGGTAAAAATGCCTGATTTAATGGAATTGATTCGGCAAGAAGGCTTATTTGAAGGCACTTTTGCTCATGAAACAGGGAATCGCAACGAACCACTTCGTCATTGTGAAGGATTCTATGAATTACCTGACAATGCTCAAAAACTGATTAGCGAAATTCGTCGAGGTGAAAAAACCTCTGTATTGCTTTACCTTAAAAACGCTTTTTTGCTGTTTGAACACAAAGAGGGGGGAGAACCCGATCCCAGCAACAATAACAAAAGGCTGGGCTATCAGCTTTATCGCTATTCCCTAGAAAATTATCCTGGATTAAGTGAAACGCTATTAAGTGAAACGCTAAGCAAAAAAATACGGGCAGAGTCAATATCTGAAAATCAAAAAGACTCCTTTGAGAAAACAGAAACACCCCGAACGGATGAATTAGTGCGTGAAATCAAGCAACTGGCTGAGTTGGTACGTGATAATGAGCAACACAAATTATCCGAGCAAGAGTCATTTGATAAAGCCGAGAAACAGGTTTTGGATGAATTAGTGCGTGAAGTCAGGCAATTATCTGAATTAGTACGTGACCATGAATCAACTCAATTGCCTGAAAAGCCTCATGATAACTATCACTCTCCTGTTTCTGTGTTTTTTGCACCACAAATATTATGGTTTATTGTCACTATAATTACCCTTTTAGTGGGCAGTTTTGGTGTGCTTATTTACAACAAAGCCGATAATATTGAGGCCATACTTGATAAGAACTGTTTCGGGAATGTGACTACAAGCCAAAATAGGGAAATGCAAATCACATTGCTAGAAAAACCTGCTCCGCTTACAACGCCGGTACCCGATGACGAAAACCAGATATTTTACGCAATGGCAAATCTGATAGCACAGGAAGCTGTGAAGAAATTGGTAG
>JAYQWI020000140.1:0-3173 GCA_035871815.2 Candidatus Parabeggiatoa communis | reverse complement strand
AAATTTCACCAGTCGTTCCCGAAATGAGCAACAAAGCCTCAGAAAATCCTGCTGCAAAGATCGTAAATTGTTCTGGAGTTAGCGTTATTTTTGGAGGCTCAATACTCATTTGTTATCAGTATTCCTGCGTCATACGACTTTTTATCAATTTTTTTCACCAAAGGCCAGCATATTTTGTTTCAGCATCAGGAAAGAATTAAGAACCCGCACCCTGGTTATAACGGATTTGAGGGGAACGGGTTTGAGTCAATCAGGGGCATTGATGGCATTTTGGGTTAGGCAATTCCAAAAAAATAAAATACCCAAAACAACCACACTACTCTATGCATACAAATCTTATGTCACAAACTGTCTGCTCACGCAGAGCCGCAGAGCCGCAGAGGATGAGAGAAATTAAACAAACCAGCTTGAATTGCCTTTTGGAATAATTATTTTTTTGGAACTTCCAACGGATTGTTTTTTAATGGAAATGACGGGTATTGAGAGTAAAGTTTGGTTCTGCCTAAAAGGTTTAGTACGACGTTTAAGTGCCATGAACAATAATGTCAAAGGCTCATGTTCCTGTTTTTGCAAAATACCGGTTGATTTAACCCAAAATGCCATCAATGCCCCTGATTGACTCAAACCCGTTCCCCTTAAATCCGTTACAACCAGGGTGCGGGTTCTTAATTCTTTCCTGATGCTGAAACAACATAAGTTGGCCTTTGGTGAAAAAAATTGATAACAAGTCGTATGACGCAGGAATACTGATAACAAATGAGTATTGAGCCTCCAAAAATAACGCTAACTCCAGAACAATTTACGATCTTTGCAGCAGGATTTTCTGAGGCTTTGTTGCTCATTTCGGGAACGACTGGTGAAATTTTAGCTGGCAATAGGGGCGCGTCTAAGCTGTTGGGAACGACTTCTTGGAGTGGCAAATATTTACATGAGCTGGTCAGCAATACTAAAGCACAAATTGCTTCTTACCTGAAAATGTGGTCAAGAAGTCGTGTACCCCTCCCGGTGAGCTTGACTTGTCAAGTCAATGAGGGCAAATTGCAAAAAAAGACGAACTGTGAAGCTTGTCTCCTACAAACTGCAAAACTTGATCGCCCCCCTTATATTATTCTTCGTTTTTCTGACGAGGCTAAAAACAGTCAATTTATTGTTCTCAATAAGGAAATTGAAAAACAAAAACAAGCATTACGCCAACTTCAGGCCAGTCAACGGGCTTTGGAACAGGCTAAACAAGCATTGGAAACACAGAATGAAGCATTAATACAAGAAGTTAAGCAACGACAGTTAGTCGAACAAAAACTCAAGGAAGCTAAAATGAGTGCAGAAGCGGCGAGCCATGCGAAAAGTAGCTTTCTCGCTAACATGAGCCATGAACTACGCACACCGCTCAATGGCATTTTGGGTTACGCTCAAATTTTGGCTCGTGATAACACTTTGATTCCCAAACAACAAGAAGGCATCAACATTATTCAACGCAGCGGCGAATATTTGTTGACGTTAATCAACGATATTTTAGATTTGTCTAAAATTGAGGCGGGCAAAATAGAATTGTCGTTGACGGATTTTCATTTTGCTCCGTTTATTCAAGGTATTACTGCTCTTTTTAAAATGCGAGCCGAGCAAAAGGCCATTTCTTTTATCTATGAACCATTATCACCTTTGCCTGTGGGCATCCGTGCAGATGAAAAAAGAATGCGGCAAATTATCATCAACTTGTTAGGCAATGCGATCAAATTTACCTCACAGGGGGGGGTGAGTTTAAAAGTAGGTGTTGTAAAGGAAGCGGAACGATTTAAGCCAGAAAACGAAAAGGGAGAAGGAACTCAGAAAACAGAGAAAGTGGCAACGAGCAATTTGCCATTGACTATTAAAAAAATCCGTTTTCAGATAGAAGACAGCGGCACAGGTATCGCCGACAGAGATTTGGATAAAATATTTATGCCTTTTCAACAAGTTGGCGAACTCAATTATCGAGCGGAAGGAACCGGTTTAGGTTTAGCTATCACCAAAAAATTAGTTAACATGATGGGGGGTGAATTACAGGTTGAAAGCCTCCTTGGACACGGTAGCCGATTTTGGTTGGAACTTGATTGTCCTGATGTCTCAGAATGGGTGAATTCAAAAGAAAAGATTAAACAATCGGTTATTATTGGTTTTGAAGGGCAATCACGCAAAATTTTAGTGGTTGATGATAAATGGGAAAATCGCTCGGTGTTGGTGAATCTCTTAACACCTCTCGGTTTTGAGGTGTTGGAAGCGAATGATGGACAGGCTTGTCTTTCTAGGGCACAAGAAAGCTATCCTGATTTAATTCTGATCGATTTGGTGATGCCGGTGATGGATGGCTTTGAAGCCACGCATAAATTGAGAAAAATATCACTATTCAAAAAAATACCGATTATTGCAGTCTCAGCCAGCGCCTTTGATTTAGATCAACAAAAAAGTTGGGATGCGGGTTGTAATGAGTTTATGAGTAAACCCATTTGTGTGGAAGAACTACTCGAAAAATTGAAAATCTATTTGGGGTTAAGATGGATTTATGAACAAGCATCGTCTTTTGATATTGCGAGTGAAGAGGTGACAGAAAATCTCACTTCGCCGCTTGTCGAGAGTTCAAATCGTGATGACTCGACACCCTTGTTGGGGCCCGTTGCGGAACAAGCTGCTATTCTCTTTGATTTAGCGATGAGGGGTGATATTGCTGGTATTCTTGATGAAATAGATAAACTTGAAGAATCAGATAAGCAACTAATAGGCTTCTGTCATTTGATTCGTCAATTGGCGAAAAATTTTGACGAAGAAGAAATTTGTAATATAGTTGAACACTATATTCACTGATCAGTTATCAGTTATCAGTTATCAGTTATCAACCAACTCTAGTGGTTGTTTGCATAGAAGGCACTCATTTTAACATCTATAGAGTTTATACTGATTTAACAGAACTTATTGATTGACTTGATTTTTATTTTAAAAATTATTCTACTCCTTACCACCTATCAGTTTGTCAAAAGTACTTTTCACGCCGTGAAAAAGGATAAGGGATTGTTTCCATTGTAGAGACGCACGGCCGTGCGTCTCTAGCGATGCATCGCCTTGAATCGAAACAGAGACGCGAAGCATCGCGTCTCTACGAAAACGGATAGGTGCTAAGGTTGTACTCTAACCCGCATTTG
>JAYQWI020000139.1:0-1616 GCA_035871815.2 Candidatus Parabeggiatoa communis | reverse complement strand
GGTTCGATATTTACTGACATTGGTTGTGATCGCACCTGTGATTTTTGCCAAACGCCTAAATACCGGGTTGGATATCGCGCCATGTCACCGGAAAGGGTTTTCCAGTGGGCAGAACTTCAAAAAACGGCCGGGGCGAAAGCGGTGATGTTGTCTTCTGATCAATTTTTGGGTCGTATTGTCAAAAAAGGGGGGAGAGAAGATGTCCTTGAGATCATGAAACATCTTAAGACGTTAGGCCTGTCTTTCTTTTGGAATAATGGCATAGAACTCAAGAAGATGACCGTGGGACGCGGTATCAATCGCAAAAGCGGTGAAAATTTAACCCCAGATGAAGAATTGATTTCAGCTTTGTGTGGTTGGGATGGGCAAGTCGGTTGCTATTTTGCTTATATTGCGGCCGAACGTCCAATGGTGGGACGAGAAAACTATAGTAAGTTACTGCCGTGGCAAGAGCATTGTGAGATTATGAAAGCGATTGTGCGTGCTGGTATTCCCTATATCCGCTATGGGCTTATTTTGGGTTTTGCAGATGATAGCCACGAGAGTTTGTCACGTCTTGAGGAAGCAGTATGGGAACTGTATGAAGAACTGGTGGCCATTAATCCGTCATTGAATTTTCAAGCGGCGCCCTTTTCATTGTCTCCGATCCCCGGCACCCCACAGTCAGAACAAGTCCGTCAATCAGGCTTGCTCCGCTTTGATGATCCCAATATTTTTGGCAGTATCTGGACGACTTCAGTGGATACCCATTATCTGAGCTACAAAGAAGTTTTTGAATGGCAAAAGCGTCTGACACAGGTAGGTAGAAGTCGCTACATGGAAGATGGGGTAATTTTACACGCAGGGCAATAATTGGATAGTGAAAAAGCCAATGTTTTTAAGACATCGGATTTTTTAAAGGTACCAATAGGAATTTTATAGATGACAATTAACACTGAAAAGTGGCTCAAAAATATTTCCAAGCATCCTAAAGATGTTGAAAAGGAATATGATAGCATCAGTCATTCTTATGATGCTGAACTTGAAGCTAAGGGATATATGGCTCCTCAACAGGCTGGTACGATAATCAAAAACCATCTGCCAAATACAGAAACTCTAATACTTGAAGCCGGTTGTGGTACTGGACTCCTTGGTTTAGAACTGAACAAGCAGGGTTTTTCAAATCTTACCGGTATGGATATTTCCTCAAATTGTTTGAAAGAGGCAGAATCCAAAAACGTTTATGCCAAAACAGTGAAACACAATTTACTTGAACCTTTTCCTTTTCCTGACAAAACTTTTGATGGGGTTGTTTGTGTTGGCGTATTCTCCCGGTTTGATGAAGCACAGATTAAACAAATCGTCGCAGAGTTTGCGCGAGTCACCAAAGATGAAGGGACAATCCTCTTTAGTCATCGAGATGATTTAATCACACCATTGACATACAAAACGCTTGATGAGCTTGAAGCCGTCAAGGTGGAAAAGGTGACGGAAACCTTACCTTATTTTTCCATAGATGAACATTATAAGGATATCAAGATTCGCTTTTTTATTTTGCGGAAAGGCTAAAAATGAGGGTAGGTGATAAGGTGAGTGAAAAAATTAAAAATTTCTAATACTTGTTGAGCGAATATAAC
>JAYQWI020000138.1:0-6769 GCA_035871815.2 Candidatus Parabeggiatoa communis | reverse complement strand
TTTTTGAAGAAGACTCGATGGAAACAGGATGACTTTAGAATAATAGCTCAGCCCTGCGAGACAAGCGATTTGTATTGCTGACAAACCCATAGGTTCGTATTGATAAACCGGTTTTAAAAATTCAATGCCCAATCGCCAGCTCAGATAGCTGATCATAAACAATTTAAACAAACTCCCTTCAGCCAGTAGCCAGTGTTTTCTAACAGCAATCAGAAAGAGCCCAATGAAGATTAATACGCCGATTTCATAAAGAGCAGTGGGATGTCTTGGGATGCCATCGCCAAGGTTCATACCCAGTATAAATTCAGTCGGTAAACCGTGTGTACTATCTTCAATCCCAGATAGAAAACAACCGATTCTACCGATTATGATGCCTAGAATGATCGGAAAACAAAATAAATCGCCCGATGAGTGTTTTATACCTAAAAATTGTTTTGCGATTTCTACGCCAATAAGCCCACCCAATAAACCGCCGAGAATGGTTTTGCTGGCAAAAAAATAAATCACACTCTGTTGTGATAAGGTAATGAGTTCAGGATGTTCTAGAAAACCGAGCAGTTTTGAAAAAATGGCAGCGCCCAAGGCACCGCCAATAATAATCCAGAGCCTTTGATCAGAGGTTATTTTGTCGGCAACTTTTTTCCTCAGAATCAAATAATATTGGAATCCCAGGAGATAAGCTAATATTTCAAAAACCAGATGGGCGTCAATCACCCATCCCGCAATATGAAAATCAATTGGAAAAGTTATCATGTTTTAACAAGAATATGTCATAACGTTATTTTATAACTCATTGATTTATTAAATCAATATGACTTAAAACGCTTTTCAAAAACCTTTTCGTTTTTAAAGCATTTGTGAAATCAGCGAAATTGGCATCTGGGCGAACTTTTTCGGCTCGCCCAGATGGACGCAATGTGGCTGCCCTTGCGTCTTCGCCCTGGATTAACTTAAAGCCTCTGTAATGATGGCTTGGCGTTGTTCACGGTGAACTTGAAAATCACCTGTCGCTGGTGAGGCTGATGGTGGCCGCCCAATGTATTCTAACTTGCTGGTCTCACGGTGACTGAGATTCGTGACTTCCATGTGGGCACGTATATACCACCAAGCGCCTTGATTACGGGGTTCTTCTTGTGCCCACACGTACTGTTTGACATGAGGATAACGATCCAGTATGCCGTCTATTCTCTTTTTGGGGTAGGGATAAAGCTGTTCTAAACGAACGATAGCAATGTTATCAATACCCTGTTCTTGACGCTCTTCTAACAGTTCAAAGTAGACTTTACCACTACAAAAAATTAAGCGTTCAACGGCTTGTGGATCGATAGCTTCTGTTTCATCGATCACACTTTGAAAACCCTGTTCTGTGAAGTCTTTAAAGTGAGAAACACTCATTTTGTGGCGCAGTAAACTCTTTGGGGTCATCACAATCAAGGGTTTACGATAAGCACGTCGCATTTGCCGTACTATCATATGGAAAAACTGTGCAGGGGTGCTGGGCACACAAACTTGAATATTATCTTCTGCACACAATTGCAAGTAACGTTCAAGACGCGCTGAAGAGTGTTCTGGCCCTTGTCCGTTGTAGCCATGCGGCAAGAACAGAACTAATGCACTGTAACGTTGCCATTTTGATTCAGAGGAACTGATAAATTGGTCGATCACGACTTGAGCATTGTTGGCAAAATCACCAAATTGCGCTTCCCAAATGACTAAGGTTTCTGGTTCGGAGGCACTGTAGCCATATTCAAAGCCAAGCACGGCTGCTTCAGAGAGTAGCGAGTTAATCACTAAAAATTTAGCTTGTTTATCAGAGAGATGTTGTAAGGGCAAATAGGTTTCACCGGTATTCTGATCGTGAAACACAGCATGGCGATGAGCAAAAGTACCCCGTGCGCTGTCTTGACCCGATAAACGGATTGGATAGCCATCTTCTAATAGCGTGGCATAAGCCAGCGTTTCGGCACAACCCCAATCAAGCGGTAATTCACCTTCAGCCATTTTCCGACGTGCTTCTATCAATCTTGAAACGCCTCGATTGAGTTGGAAACCTTCTGGTATGGTGGTGAATTGGGTAATCAAGTGTTGCACTTTCTCTTGGCTAAGACAGGTATTCGCTGGGCTTGTCCAGTGTGTTCCAATATAAGGCTTCCAATTGACACCGTGTTTTAACTCTTTAGTCACCGGGCGGGAAACCACCTCTTTGGTTTCCAAGGCTGTCTTATATTGTTTTAGAAGTGTTTCGCTTTCATCCTGCCCAATAATCCCTTCCTTGATTAAACGTTGAACGTAAATAGCCTGTGTTTTCTGATGGTTTTTGATTTTATTGTACATAACCGGTTGCGTTGCAAACGGATCATCTGATTCATTATGCCCATGACGGCGATAGCAAACCATGTCAACCACGACATCTTTATTGAACGCCATCCGGTAGTTAAGCGCCAATTTTGTCACGAATAATACGGCCTCAGGATCATCTCCATTGACATGAAAAATCGGGGATTGCACCATTTTAACGACATCGGTGCAGTAGAGAGTCGAACGTGAATCTAATGGATCGCTGGTGGTAAAGCCAATTTGATTATTAATGACGATATGCACCGTGCCACCCGTGCTATAACCCTGTGTTTCCGACAAATTGAGGGTTTCCATGATCACGCCTTGCCCCGCAAACGCGGCATCGCCATGAATCAGTACCGGTAAAACTTGGTTACGTTGCTTATCACCGTATCGTTCCTGACGGGCACGTACTGCACCTTCTACCACTGGATTGATGATCTCTAAGTGCGAGGGATTAAAAGCCATGGCTAAATGCACCAATCCGCCTGGTGTCATGACATCGGAGGAAAAACCGAGATGATATTTGACATCACCCGACCCTTTTTGGATGTTCGTTTTACCTTCAAATTCGGAAAAAAGATCTATTGGGCGTTTGCCTAAAATGTTTACCAGTACATTCAAACGCCCCCGATGTGCCATTCCGATGATGATTTCTTGAACCCCCATCCCCCCAGCTTGTTGAATGAGTTGATCAAATAGTGGAATCAGACTTTCGCCGCCTTCCAGCGAAAAGCGTTTTTGCCCAACATATTTGCTATGCAAATATTCTTCTAGCCCCTGCGCGGCCGTTAAGCGTTCAAGAATATTGCGTTTGGTTTTACTGACAAAATTGGGTTTAGCTAATGTCCCTTCCAAACGTTGTTGAATCCAGCGTTTTTGTTGTGTATCGGTAATGTGCATATATTCCGCACCGATACTGCCACAATAAATACTTTGGATCCGCTTGATAATATCCGATAATTTTTCATAGTCCACACCGTATAAAGAACCGGTATAAAACACTGTGGACATATCAGATTGTGTCAAACCATAATGTTCAGGATACAATTCTTGAAGATAAGGACGTGCTTGCAAGTGCAAGGGTTCTAAATTAGCGTGTTGATGTCCTCGAAAACGGTAAGCATTAATAAGCCGTAGAACAGATGCCTGTTTTTTAGCCAATATCGCTTGTGTTGTCTTATCACTATCCTGATGTAAATGGAAATGGTTATAACGCTGTTTTAACCGTTGAGCTAAAGCGGCTCGAATCGGTGCATGTGGCATTTCTGGCTGTTTGAGTTGCTCTTCTTGTTGCAACTCTGTGAAATAGTCACGCCATTCTTCGCTCACATCAAGAGGATTGACTAAGTAAGCTTCATATAAATCGTCAATAAAAGCCGCATTATAAAGGTAGGAATGAGCAATCATTTTGATTATTGTAATTTGTCTTTTGGAGCATTTAAAGGTGTGAGATGGGTAATATAACCTTGTTCTATTAATTAATAGTAGGCTGATAACGGTAAATTATCATCATTCACGTTGATTTAAAATCGTAAAATCAGCATTTGATTAAAAAATCAATAGGTTAATCAATTAAACTCTTTGATTATCAGAAATCTCTGTCGTTGTTATTTATAAACTAACATAGAAAAAGCTTTTCCCTGTCGATGTCAGCATCTTTTCAATTTTAACACCAAAAACTTTATCCATCACAGCTTCTGTTAAAACCTGTTCAGGTAAACCTAAATCAACAATACGCCCTTGATGTACCAACACCACTTGATTGGCATAACGTACCGCTGTATTGATATCGTGCATAGAAAAGGCTATGGTTTGACCGGCTTCTGATAATGCTTTAAGCAAATCAAGTATTTCCAGTGCATGAGCAATATCAAGACTCGCCGTCGGTTCATCTAATAAAATAATCGGTGCAAAGGTAGCCAAACTGCGTGCGATCACTACCCGTTGTCGCTCACCACCGGATAATTCAGTCACAGGCCTATTGGCAAGATGAAGTACATCAGTCTTTAACATCGCTTCTTCAACGCACTCGTGATCATAGAGATTTTCAGGCACAAAGCGTCCCAAATGTGGATTGCGTCCCATCATGACGATATCTTTCACGCTGAAAGTAAAACTGATATCAGTATTTTGTGGCACAAAAGCGATTTGTTGGGCTAACAAGCGTCGTTGAAATTGCGATAATTTGCGCCCATTGAGCGTGACAACTCCTTCAGTCGGTTGCCATAATCCCGCTAATAAGCGCAATAAGGTTGTTTTACCTGCACCATTGGGCCCAATAAAGGCAGTTAATTGCCCAGGTGAGAGTGTTAATGAGGCCTCTTGGATAAGCTGACGGCCGTCGATTTCTACCCCGGCGTGATGTAATGCTAACGTAGTCATTTAAAAATCAGTGCGAATTATAATCAGTTCTTGTAGAGACGCGATGCCTCGCGTCTCTAATCGCGTTTCTACATCGCGTCTTATGAATAGAGACGCGAGCATCGCGTCTCTACATCGCGTCTTATGAATAGAGACGCGGGCATCGCGTCGAAACACCCCTATCTTCTCCGCCAAATTGACAGCCCCGTCACCCATCTGTATTGAAAAATCAAAAATGCCTTTGATGTCGTAATAACAGATAAAGAAAAAATGGGGCACCAAAAGCGGCTGTTAAAATACCGAGTCGTATTTCTTCGGGCCGATGAAGGGTGCGTGCCAGTAAATCGGCCAAAATCAAAAAAGTTGCCCCCATCAAAGCACTGGCAGGCACTAAATAACGATGTTTGGGGCCAATCAGGAGGCGAACAATATGTGGGATAATCAACCCTACAAAGCCAACGATACCGCTGACAGCAACTGCTGTTCCAGTGAGTAAAGCGGTACTGGTTAATATAATGCGTTTCACGGGTTCCACTTCAACCCCTAATGAATAAGCGGTTTCTTGCCCCATCAGCAATATATCCAATTCGCGAGTATATAATAACGCGATCAGCGTGCCTAACAAGATGCCGGGGAGGGCAATCCCAACGTGTGTCCAAGTCCGACTGTCTAGCCCGCCCATTAACCAAAAGATGATTTCTCGTGCGATATCATACTCTAACCACAGCAAGGTAATCACATAAGAAATCATGGCACCGATTAAGGCATTCAAGGCAACACCGGCTAATAATAAAGTGGCCACTGGGGTATTGCCGCGCCGTGTCGCGAGTGCATAAACGGTAAACAAGGCTAAAAACGCGCCAAAAAAGGCAAACACGGGCAAATAAAAAAGTGAATAACTGGCTAAACCCATCGCTAAAGCGATCACAGCACCGAATGCCCCACCAGAACTGGTGCCGACGATATCAGGAGAAGCAAGCGGATTTTGAAACAAGCCCTGCATTTGAACGCCCGCGATAGCAAGGGCCGCACCCACTAAAGCTGCGATAACCACTCGTGGAGTACGAATTAGCCAAATAATGACTTGTTGTGATGGCATGATGTCATTAATCATAACCCAATCTGTCGGTAAGACTTTTGAGGCTAATACGCGCAAAACAATGCTGAACGGGATATCAGTGCTACCAATCGCGATGCCAAGGAGGGCAGATAAAATCAGTAATACAGGGAGAAGTAAGAAATAAAGTTTAATGGGGTGCATTGCGATTTTCCGATCCAAAGCGTGTTTGTAAAAAGCGAGAAAACAGAAATGCGCCCAAATTCATTTTGCCGCGCCTTTGCGTGAGATTAAATGTGACAAAATGAATCAGTGTTCAACAGAAACAGAATCATACAAACCTGAAGCTAAGGCCTTGATACCCTTAACAAGATATTGAGAAACCCCTAAAAAATAGCGATTCTCAATCACAATAATCCGCCCAGCTTGGGCCGCTTCACTAGCCGCAATAGCTGGATGCTCATTGAGTTGACGACGTATTTGATCAAATTCACCCACACTGGCATGAGTGACAATAAAATCCGGTTGCCAAGCCAAAATCTGCTCATCGCTAATCAAAGTATGTTTTTCAATACCCTGTGAAGCTGCGACATTAATCGCGCCAACAATCTTGAGCATATCATCAAAAGTCGTATGACGGCCCGCGGTATAGCCTAAACTATACGACATCACACGCAACGGTTCAATATCAGTCGGTATTCTCGCACGAATCGCTTTGATATCCTGATTCATTTCGGCAATCAGTGTAGCTGCTGCTTGTTCTTCACCAATCGCATAACCAATCATTTTGATATTATTTTTAATATCAGCCAAGGTCTGAAAATGTGTAAAACGAAACACTGGGGCACCCGTCGCTTGCAATAACTCAAGCGTCTCCGCCCGACTATAACTGGCAATAAAAATCAAATCAGCCTGAAAACTTAAAATCTGTTCAACATTATCGGCTGCTTCCCCTGCAACCTGTTGTGCTTTTTCAACGACATTACTGTATTTAACATCCCCTGCCAAAGC
>JAYQWI020000137.1:0-3338 GCA_035871815.2 Candidatus Parabeggiatoa communis | reverse complement strand
CCAACTTGATAAAATTTAACCGTTAAGTTAAGCTTAATGTTTAACGGTTTTTTTTGAGGGCAACTTGGGCAACTTGGGCAACTTGACTGTCTTAGTGTATGGTACGATATTTATATCGCGGCCCTTTTCATAAAAATAATTTCAGGGCAAACACACCGGTTTGCCCCTACATAAATAAAATCCACGATCTAACATATCGTAGGGACAGACCAACGTGTCTGCCCTGTGAAATTATTGACCTGAAAATCTATAGTACAGGATTGCTCCAATCCCCATACCCCCCCTTCGAGGCGGGCAACGGGGGGTTAATTTTTCCAGCACTTTGTCAACCAAGAGACGTTTTTCGTGACAATTAGCAATAACGACTTTCATTATATTCAAAACATCCTTCACAAGCAGGTTGGCATTGTGCTCGGAATGGATAAGCTTTATCTAGTAGAAAACCGCTTAACTGCGCTAGCACAGCAACGCGGATTGGCTTCTTTACAAGAATTGTTACTCCAGTTACGTACACGGCCTTCCCCCGATATCCTCCAAGACGTGGTGAACGCAATGGCTATCAACGAAACACACTTTTTTCGTGATGAGCCTTTTTTTGAGACACTTAAGACAACTATTTTGCCCGATATTTTGGTGCAGAGGGCTAAACAACGCACTTTAAGTATTTGGTCAGCTGCCTGTTCGAGTGGTCAAGAACCTTATAGTATTGCAATACTGTTACGGGAGTATTTTCCTCAACTCCGAGATTGGAATGTGCGCCTCATTGCCAGTGATATTTCTAGCACGATGCTGGCACGATCGCGTAAAGGGTGTTACACGCAATTTGAAGTCAAACGCGGCTTGCCTGAGTTTTTGCGGTATAAATATTTTCAGCGTTGCGGCAAAGAATGGCAAATCAAAGCGGAAATTTGCAAAATGGTTGAGTTTAAAGAAATTAACCTCACTGAAACGTGGCCATCGCTGCCTGCCCTAGATCTTCTCTTATTGCGTAACGTATTGATTTATTTTGATGATACCCATAAAAAGATCATCTTGAACAAGGTACAGCGACTATTGAAACCTAATGGCTATCTCTTTGCGGGCACTTCTGAAACGGCACTTAATCGTTTAAATAAACAGTTGAAAATAGTACAATCAGGTACAATCGTTGGGTATCAGGTGCAATAACGATAAGGAATAACGACAAGGATTGTTTAAGTACTGAACCACAAATAAACCGGTATTTTACCGCAAAGAGACGCGAGGCATCGCGTCTCTACGAAACCGCGAATTGTAGAGACGCACGGCCGTGCGTCTCTACTCATCGTTCTTGTTTTCAATATTCTTCTTCAATCAATTTATCCAACTGACAACGTAACTTGTCAATAGACGGTTCTGACAGAAAAATGACGATAAAGCAATCAAAATTGCTTGTCCTCGCTTTTAAAATAACATTAATCAACAGACTATATTTCCAAGCTGAAACCCGTTTTCCACGAGGAAATAAGTCATTCAGGAAATCCATAAACGGTTTTTGTAAGCAAAAGAGGGATGATTGGGTGATATTGATTTCACTCTCCAAAGATTCGGCGAGACCATTCAAACAGGCGTTAGCCAGAATATGACTGGTTTCATGAAGCAACGCCTGCTCCCGTTCAAGGCTCAGTGCGACATCTTCTCCTAACAGCACAGCAACCGTTGACATCGCCTCTTCACCGAAAATCAATAATGCTTCACCGTTCAGCAAACCCTCAAAGGTTTGTTTGACAACACTGACCTCTGAAAAACTCGCATAAATTTCTAAGAATTTGCCCCGCATATCGGTAAAAGAGACCAGGCTGACTTTGGGGATGGAAATATCTACGGTGGTATTTAACATCCCGTCCAATTCAGCCGCCGCTTGTCCAATAGCGATATTCGTTAATTCACGGAGCAGATCATATTGATCTTCATTGTAATCTTTCACAAACTCATTTCCTAAAAAGTGGGCAAGGTTTATCGTTTATACTTATTGTAACGGATTTTTTGGACACCAGAAATAATGGTTTTTTTCCATTATCCGTTATAATCAGCATATAATGGAATTAAAAAATCAGCGATAAAAAGCGATAAAAAATGACGATTTTATGAGAGAAAGTTGTTATTTTTCAGTGCTTGTTCAATCATTTCTGGCGTAGGCGGTTTCCGTAAAAAGGCAAGCGTCCCACCAATTTCTTCGACTTCTGCGATTGAACCGCGTTGATAGTTCGCCGTCACCACAATGGTGGGAACAGGGCGTTTTTCTGTTTTCAGCGTTCTGAGAACCTGATAACCATCGACTTCTGGCATATTTAAATCTAACAACATCAAATCAATATTTTTGGAACGACAGATAATCAGTGCTTCATTACCATCGTTGGCTTCGCTCACGTCTATATCCGAGATAAACGAAGAAACGATTTTCTTGATTTTATTTCTCGACATTTTAGAATCGTCAGCAATTAAAAGAGAAAATGACATTTAATACTTCTCCTGTTGAAATTCTGATAATGGGTAAGTAACTGATAGCCGACTCATTGTTCCAGCAATTTGTTAACACCGTGACGAAAAGTAGCTAACGCAATGCCATCCAACAAGAGAACCACATATCCTTTGATGGCATTTTCGCCCGTTATAAAATCCACAAACAAAATCATCACCGGATCATCAGCTTTAATTTCGCTCTCTAAGCCATTTTCCGGATTAGAAAATAGTTTATCTAACAAATGGTAGCAATTGCCACTGAGGAATTTGGGTAAGTTGCTACGCACATCCATATCAAGCATCTCGGTGAAACTTACCAAAATAGCATTCAAAATAATATTACCCACCTCAACCATACTGTCTTGTTCCAAATCAGTCAAGGAATCCAATGGGACATCCTCTTGGAGCAATGTCCTGACTAATTCAAGACTTTTTTCCTCAGGAAAAAACAATACCGCTGTTCCGTCCAAAGTGCCTTTAAAAGATTGTTGAATCGCGCTAATTCTATTACTTGAATGTTCTTGAATGTAAGTAGCGGCTTGTTCACGTTCAATCAATACCAAATTTGGAACAGAAAGTTGCACTCTGTCTTCCACCATATTACTGAGAGAATTCGCTGCATTTCCAACACTGATATTAAAGAGCTCAGTGATGCCATCACGTTCGTCATCGGATAAGTTAATCATAATTGTTATTTATTCAAAACTATCATTAAAATTGTCCTGATTAATAACGGATTTTTGTCAAATAATGAAAACGAAGTCACATCGTTCCGCGACGTTCAAAGCCCTATTATTATTCTGGTGTCCCCAAAATTCGTTACAATCAGGAAAATCCTTGTGCTTGCCCTTTTGAAA
>JAYQWI020000136.1:0-2214 GCA_035871815.2 Candidatus Parabeggiatoa communis | reverse complement strand
ACTGATAACTGATAACTGATAACTGATAACTGATTAGGGGTAAATTAACTCGACTCGGCGGTTTTCCCACCAAGAACTTTCATCGTGTCCGAATTTGATGGGTCGTTCTTCACCATAACTCATGCTGGTTAATTGGGAGTCTGGGATACCTAAGTTCATGATAAAGTCTTTGGCAATCGTTGCACGTTGTTCTCCCAATGCTAAATTGTATTCGCGTGATCCGCGTTCGTCAGCATGGCCTTCTAAACTCATGGGAATGGTGGGGTTTTTGCTGAGATAAGCAGCATGTTCTTCGAGGATGCGGATATCTTCTTGTCTAATCTGGCTGAGATTATAATCAAAGTAGATGATCCGTTTTGTTGGGATATCAGTGGCTTCTTTGTCATCCGAGGAAGTTCCTGTCTCCGTTGTCGCGCCTGTTGGCATCCTAGCTGCGGCCGTGCTTTTAAATATCGGTGGCGGTGTGCGTGGTGTTGATTTCAGTTCTTGTTTTTTGACGGGCGGATTGGAACAGCCTGCGAATACAAGTACGGTTGAGGCTAATATTAAATAATGCCATTTTTTCATAGAAAAACTCCTTTGTTAGTTGTGAATGTTCACTGTTCAATTATAAATTATGGGGCAACCATAAGAATTATGGGGCAACCACAAGAATTATGGGGCAACCACAAGAATTATGGGGCAACCACAAGGGATTGCCCCTACAATATTCGCATGTAGGGGCAATCCCTTGTGGTTGCCCTCCTACAATCATTTTTGGTAAAAAGGGGACCAAGCGGGTTCTCGTACTTCTTCGTTCATATTGGTGGCTAAACGTTGGTGTACACGTCCATCTATCGATACGGCGGCGAGTTCTGAACCGGTTGCGTAAATAATCATACTCCCATTTGGTGCAAAACTGGGCGATTCATCTAAAGTGGTTTGAGTGAGTATCTTTAATTGTTTGCTCTTTAAATTGAGTATGGCAATCTGATAGCGTTGATGATTTCCATGCAGTAATGCCAATTGTGTGCCGTCGGGAGAATAACGGGGACGGGCATTATAACTGCCTTGAAAAGTCAAACGTTGTACTGATTGGCCGCTGGTTGACATGCGATAAATCTGAGGTTGACCACTCCGATCGGATGTGAAGACTAATGATCTGCCATCGGGGGCCCAATCAGGTTCGGTATCAATAGCGGGATCATGCGTTAAGCGTGTTAAGGCATGATCATACACTTCCATAATATAAATTTCAGGGTTGCCATCTTGCGATAAGGTTAAGGCTAAACGCCTTCCATCAGGAGACCAGGCTGGGGCCGTATTCATGCCGGGTTGGGCCGATACGCGAGCACGTCGTCCGGTGCGTATTTCTTGTATATAAACGACCATGCGTTTCTTTGAATTGAAATGATCATAAGTCACATAAGCAATATGCCGTTTATCGGGTGACCAACTGGGCGAGAAAATGGGTTCACTTGATCTCAACATCAAGCGTGGATTGGCACCATCGGCATCGGCAATATACAAATGATATTGATTTTGTTTTCCGCGCCCTTGCAATGTGACATAAACAATCTGGGTGGTAAATATCCCCCGTTTTCCTGTTAGGGCCAGATAAATTTCATTACTGATTTGGTGAGCGACTTGTCGTAGCGTTTCACTAGTGGCGTTGTATCTAAACCCAATGAGTCGCTGACGTTTATAGATATCAATTAATTCAAATTCAACAGTATACCCTCTGACAACGCCACCGGCAATGCGACCGATGACAAGATGCGGCATTCCGGCCGCTTGCCAGCGTGAATAGCTGATTTGATTTGAATGATAAGGTTGTTCGAGTAATTGGTGGTTTGGCATGGTAGCAAAACGTCCACTACGGTACAAATTATTGGAAACAATATTGGCGATATTTTGAGCAGGTTGTTGTGTACCCACTCGTAGCTGAAAGGGCACTACGGCAATAGGTTGTCCGCCTTCTTCTTTACCGCCAATAATGTCGATGTTTAAAATCGCATGAGCTTGGCTCAGTATGGCAAAATAGCCTAAGAGACATAATATCAAAGTACGCATGGTTTTTATCAGATTCTAAGGTTTAAAAGTGAAATAAAAATGTTGAAATGCTTCAAAAAGATCATGAGGAATCCGTAATGGTGAGGCTTCGTGAATGGCTGAAATCGCTGAATGATCAAAAACCAGGTTGCCACTACTTTTGATGATATTCACTTCATTAAT
>JAYQWI020000135.1:0-2803 GCA_035871815.2 Candidatus Parabeggiatoa communis | reverse complement strand
GTTTTTACCCGTTCAAGATGCCACAATTACAGTACGTGGCGATATTGTGTTAGGCATTATCATTTTTGTGTGTTTTGTCTGTGCATTAACCTCTTTTATTCCCGCCTATCGTGCCAGTCGCTTAGATGTGGTGGAAACTTTACAGAGTGAATAGGATTATGATACTTGAACTCACCTTGAGTCGTTATCTGGTTAAACCCTTGTTTTCTATTTTATTGGGGATAGGGGCAACCATTGGTGTGGCTTGTTTGCTTATTGTGATGTCACTGTTTGAAAATTATTATTTGTCAATGGAAAAAGTCTTTATGGGTATCCATCCCCATGTCGAAATTCACAAAACGGATATGCCAGTCAGTGAAGCAGAAAGTGTTATTAAGAAATTGAATGCCCATTATCCTGACATTGATATGATAGAGGCGGCCTGGTATGAAACGATTAGACTTGAAATGGCGGAAGTCAATCCTGAAAAAGCGTTTTGTGTTGCTAAGGATGAAACCCAAGAAGTTTGCCTAGATAGCAATCCACAAATCAATGCCACGGCTTTTACGCGCTATGGCTTTGAAATATTAAAAAGGGAGACACGGGAATTTTTATTAAAAGGGATTACGATTAGAGATAACAAGACGGTGATGGATTTAAGAAGGATTGTCAATCTTGATGATTTGAATATGTTGGCTGAAACGACGAATGCCAATGGTCGACCTATTCCTTGGCGATTTTTGATTGAACAAATTTCTCCCAAAATCGTTAAGGCACTCTATGACGATTTTTTACTACGTCTTCCAGAAGTGGCTCCCAAATATCATCACTTTAGGTTGCGAGGCGTTCTTGACATGGGACGAAAAAAGGGCAAATTACCCCTACTGATTGTCTCGCTGGGCAACGCGCAGCAAATGCTCAATAAGCCGGACAAAGTCAATACCCTTGAAGTCAAATTGTCGCATCCTTACAACAGTGATCGCATTGCCGCAAGTATGCAGACTTTTTTAGGCCAAGAGTTTACCGTCATAGATTGGTCTCAAAAAGAACAAGCCGCTTTTACGTTTTTAGGTGTCACAAAACGAATGGCATTTGTTATTATCGCCAGCATTTTGATTGTGGCTGCCATTAGCGTTTATTCCACATTGTTATTGGCAGTGATGCAAAATCAAAAGAAAATTGCTATTCTCAAAGCATTAGGTATTAGAGATACAAGCATTTATATGATTTTCATCAGCAATGCCATGATGATCGGTGTGATTGGGATTATTGCGGGCAGTTTGATGGGATATGTCGGCAGTGAGTTGCTGATTGCCCAGTTTGCCGACAGTCTACAGAATTTGGGATTAGATAATCCCCAAACCGAAATCAGTGGTGGTGATTTATTACTGATAACTGTGTTTACGTTAATGTTATTTGTATTCACAGCCATCATGCCGGCTAAAAAAGCGGTGACAGTGGAACCCGTTGACAATTTACAATAAATAGTTTGAAAGGAATAGATTATGGCTATGGTAGAAGTTCATCAATTGAATCGAACCTATAATATCATAGAAAATAAGCAATTAACCTCGCAACCCCTTTACCATAATCTGAGTCTTAAGGTGGAAGAGGGAGAGTTTGTGGCAATCGTCGGTGACTCTGGATGTGGCAAAAGTACTTTATTACATATCATGGGGATGCTAGATTCTATCGGGAGTCGACGTTATAAAAAAGTGTCTGGCAGTGAGTCAAGCGCCAACGAACTGAAACCAGAGATTGAAGGCAATGGTCAGATTTTGATTGATGGGCAAGATATTACTCAATTGACGGGCAATGCCCAAGCTGATTTTATCAATCAAAATATTGGTTTTATTTTTCAGCTTCATCATTTGATCCCAGAGCTTAATGCCCAACAAAATGTGGCCTTGCCCATGCGTATCCAAGGAAAATCTAAGGCACAGGCCAATGATCGGGCCGAACAATTACTGGAAGATGTGGGCCTTTTGACTGCTGAGATGTCGAATCAAAATCGACGTGCCGTGCTTTCAAAACGCCCTGCTGTGCTTTCTGGAGGCGAAAGACAAAGAGTCGCTATTGCCCGTGCCCTGATCAATCAACCCAAGGTGTTGCTTGCAGACGAACCAACGGGTAGTTTACAACCCAGCCTGAAAGATGGCATTATTGATTTATTTGTTAATCTAAATAGGCATAAGAACATTACCATTTTAATGGTGACACATGACCGAAAAAGTTTATGTGACAAAACGAAAAAGCTCAAAGTCCATAAAGTATTTGAATTTAAAAGGGATTTAACCATTGATGACAATCCTCATCTGTGTGATAATCCTGAATTGTCGTAAGCTTAAAATCACTCTTTATGGCTAACCCATTTAGCAACTGCCGAGTATTAAAATGTATTATAAATGAATTTCATTTTGGAACGTCCATTATCAGTAGATTGAAAAGGCGCATTCCTAAAAAAAGCTCATATAGCGTTTTCCGCTTGCATGAAATACACCCTTCGTAGGGGCAAGCCCTTGTGGTTGCCCTTTTTGTATTTAACCCAAACGAAAAATGCTATATTACGGGGATAAACGAATTTAAAACCGTCAACAACAAGGATAGTATATGAAGGGATTAAAAGCGAATATCACCTCAAAGCAATCCTTTCATATACAATCCTTGTCGTTATTGGCTTTAATCAACAGCAACCACTTCAATCAATCCCAGTCCTTGTTTGCCCATTGAACTTAAGATGGCCGTGTAAGCGCCGGCTTCTAATGATAAGAGTAATGCGGCATCGCTTGATTTGAGGGGTTGCAGGTAGGCCGGAATATGCTTG
>JAYQWI020000134.1:0-5736 GCA_035871815.2 Candidatus Parabeggiatoa communis | reverse complement strand
ATCGTCTATACCGATGGCTTGTTTGAAAACGCTAATCAAAACGGTGAACAATTTGGCCAAGACAACTTCCAACAACTGCTCTTGCAACACCAGCACCTTGATATGAACTCCCTCATAGATACCGTGTTTAAAGCCGTTTATGAACATTGTCATCCAGAACCGATTGAGGATGATGAAACGTTGTTGGTGATTAGGCGGATATCCAGTACAACGGATTTAGGGGATTGAACGGATTTAAGCCTCTTTTAAAATTCGTTATCCTCGTCATTCGTTGTAAGTACTGAACCACAAATAAACAGGTATTTTACCGCAAAGAGACGCGAGGCATCGCGTCTCTACGAAACAGCGAATTGTAGAGACGCGATGCTTCGCGTCTCTAATTACAAATAAACATTGCTTCTATTAAAATACCTGAAAATTTATGCTTCAGTACTTACTAGGTTATCCCCAACCAGAGCCGATTGAAGATGTCTTTGTTTTAGGTTATCGAATTTGAAAAACGATAGGGGGGAGTAAGAGGGGCAAACTCTTGTGCTTGCCCTATTCACGTTCCATATTGTTCACGATAAGCTTGAATCGCGGTTAAGATTTCCTGTTTATCAGCTTGTTGTTCAAGATAACTGACTAAATCATCTAAACTCACAATATTGATAACTGGAACGCCATAAGTTTGTTTCACTTCTTCAATGGCAGACAATTCCGTTTGGCCTTTTTCTTGACGATTTAAGGCGACGATAACACCGGCTAATTGGGCCCCTTCCGTTTGGATAATTTGCACCGCTTCGCGTATTGCTGTTCCGGCACTGATCACATCATCAATGATTAAAGCTTTACCCGTTAAAGGCGCGCCGACAATGTTGCCGCCTTCACCATGATCTTTCACTTCCTTGCGGTTGAAACAGTAAGGAATATGACGATGATGATGATCGGCTAAAGCAATCGCGGCGGCTGTCGCAAGCGGAATACCTTTGTAGGCGGGGCCAAACAACACATTGAAGTCTATTCCAGAACGTTGTATGGCTATGGCGTAAAAACGCCCGAGTTGGGCGATGGCTTGGCCCGTATTAAATAAACCAGCGTTAAAAAAATAGGGACTTTGTCGCCCAGATTTCAAGGTAAAATTGCCAAAACGTAAGACATTTTCAGCAATGGCTAATTCTAAAAATTCTCGTTGATAGGCGTGCATATTAATGGTTAAGGGTTAGTGCTTAAGGATTGACGAACAGGCCTTGTCAAAATAAATTGATAACAAAAACAATGCTTTGGCAAAATAAATGGGGGACGAAAATTGATAAACAATGTGTTTCACTGATGCAAACGTTCTCTTAACACTTTGATTTGGAATAAGGTATTACGATCTTCTTCTTCCAATGTCGATCTGATAAAATGAATTGTCGTATGATATCTTGGAATGACGTTGTATTTGAGCGCGTTGACTCGCTTTTGTGTTTTGCGTTGCTCTTCTAGTAAACGCCATAAAGCGGTTTCGGCTTCGCCTAGACGTGCCAATAAGACAACCATATCAGCTAAATAACGGCGCGTTTCATCAAAACTGCTATCTGTTCCCAGTAAGCCGACAGGTTGCAGGGGTAGACGATTTGCCGTAATAGCGGGATATTGTACGCCAATACTGCTGCGTGGCAATATTTTGACTTCAAGCGGTGGGTTTAAACCTAAGGCCGCTTGTTGTAATGAGCGGCTACCCATACGGGTATGCGTAATGCCTAGCCAATAATAGGCCGTTTCTAAGGCTGCTTTGGCATCCGTGCGAAGCGCACGGTATTGCTTGAGACGCTCATAAACTAAGCGCGTTAGCAGTTCTTTTTTGCGTTCAAGCAGCGAACAGCCGAGTTCTAAAAAAGCCACTTTGCGTTTTAGAACCAGTAAGGTACTTTTAGTCGGCGGAATTTTAAGACGTTTAGTTACCATGAGTTTATCAATTGGGTAGTGCTACAATAGTACTAGTACAACGAATTACTGGGATAACGAATTTTAATCTTGATACTGATTAAGTACTGAACCCTAAATTTTGAGGTATTTTAATAGAAGCAACCTTTGTCCTAAAATACCTGTTTATTTGTGCTTCAGTACTTAAGTTCATGCCTCAATTGGAGAAACTCATTCTATCCCAGTAATTAGCTAAGCTTTCCTTCGTTGTACTCATGAGCGAAATCATCTGGTACGAGATCACGAAATCCTTAATGTCTAAAATGACGCATTTTGGTTAATACCATTGTTATACCATGCTCATTTGCGGCGGCTATGACTTCCTTATCGCGTATTGAGCCGCCTGGTTGAATGATAGCGGTTATACCGGCTTCGGCCGCTGCGTCAATGCTATCCCGAAAGGGGAAAAAGGCATCTGATGCCATTACGGAATCTTTGATTTCTAGCCCTTCATCAGCCGCTTTTATGGCCGCTATTTTAGCACTATACACGCGACTCATTTGCCCTGCGCCAACGCCGATTGTCATGCCGTCTTTGCAATAAACAATGGCATTGGATTTGACAAATTTGACGACTTTCCAAGCAAATAATAAATCCTGTAATTCTGTTTCTGTGGGTTGCCGCTGTGTGACGATTTCCAAATCTGCCGCCGTTTTGGTGCCTAAATCGCGTTCTTGTACTAACAAGCCTCCATTGACTCGTTTAAAATCTAAACGGCTTGCTAACTTTCCTTTGCTATCCGTTGCATTTTCCCACTCGCCACAAATCAAGACGCGCACATTGTTTTTCTTCGCTAAAATCGGTTTAGCCTCTTCAGCAACTGTCGGGGCAATAATCACTTCTACAAATTGACGATCAATAATCGCTTTTGCCGTTTCCCCATCTAATGTACGATTGAAGGCAATAATGCCGCCAAAAGCAGAAGTGGGATCGGTTTTAAATGCACGATTGTAGGCCGTTAAAATATTTTCCCCAATCGCTACGCCGCAAGGGTTGGCATGTTTGACAATCACGCAAACGGGCTCATCATAAGATTTGGCACATTCTAAAGCGGCATCGGTGTCAGCGACATTATTATAAGATAAGGCTTTGCCTTGTAATTGTGTTGCGGTTGCAACACACACGGATTGGGGATCAGATTCAGCATAGAAAGCGGCCTGTTGATGCGGATTTTCGCCATAACGCATGGCCTGTACTTTTTGAAATTGCAGGGAAAGGGTGGGCGGAAATTCAGAATCGCCACTTTCGATTTGCCCTAAATAATGGGATATCGCACTGTCATAACCCGCAGTGTGGGCAAAGACTTTACGTGCTAAGGCAAAGCGTGTTGCTTCTGTCACGGCCCCCTTATTGGCAGCCATCTCTGCTAACACGGTATCATAATCTTGACTATCCACAACTACCGTGACAGCGGCATGATTTTTGGCCGCGGAACGCAACATCGCGGGGCCGCCAATGTCGATATTTTCAATCGCGGTGGCTAAATCACAATCGGGTTTAGCAATGGTTTGTTCAAATGGATATAAATTAACCACCAACAAATCAATCGGAGCAATCCCTTGATCGCTCATCACAGCTTCATCAATGCCACGCCTACCGAGCAAGCCACCATGAATTTTGGGGTGCAAGGTTTTCACTCGCCCAGCCATCATTTCTGGAAAGCCTGTATAATCAGACACTTCTTTGACAGCGATGCCCTTTTCAGCCAGTAATTTAGCTGTACCCCCTGTGGATAAAATTTCGACATTTTGTTCAATTAAAGCTTGTGCAAAGGGCACTATACCGGATTTATCGGACACGCTAATCAGGGCGCGTTGAATGCTTGACATGTGATTTCCTTTAAAATAAATGGAGATGAAACTTGCAAAATGCCAAAAATGGATATTGGGAACTGGAAATTGGGAATTGGGTCACTTCGTTACCAAAGCTTCGCTAAGTTTATTGGGATGTCACCCAAAATATTATTAAAAAACAAGATTCATTAATTATTAATTATAATAAACCATTCCCTATTCCTAATGAACCCTAAACGTCGCATAGCGAAATGACTTTGTTTCTCCATTTAAAATGAGTTTTGCAAGAGGCTTATATAGAGATGAGATGAAATAAAAAAAATGAAAAATGTGTTCCTTTTTTCGATAGAAATAGATTATGATTAAATAATCATATCACATTTATAGGCTCAAATAGGGCATGACGGTTGTCTTATGTGTTAAGTTGTGTCATTATACACTTATAAAAATATAGGTATTTAAGTCAGGAGCATGGGGCTAAAGCTAGGGTGTTGACTGAGCACTTTTTTTGATGTGTTTATTTAGCTACGCTGAACGAAAGTTTCATGCGGGTTTTATGTTTCACGCAAACAACAGTTTTTGCGCGCAAAAAACTTTTGCGTGAAATAAAATGTAATAAAGTTATTCAAAATATGAATTAGTTACATAGTAATTCAAAGCTAAAATTCAAACTAAAGTTTGAACGGAAACTCAAGTTTAAACGGAAACTCAAATTTGAACGGAAATTCAAACTCAATATTTATCCCTAGACGATATTTTGGACTAACTCTCAAAAACTCGTTCTGATTCAATTCAATTCATTCTGGTTCCAGTTTTCAATCTCCTTTTTTGTATAGTGATATCCCACTTTGACAAGTTCTTCCACGGCATCAAATTCCAATAGCCCGAACTGAGCAACGGGGGGGTGAAGGCAAAAATCAGCATCCGCTTTAACCTTGTTGCTTCTTTGATTACTACTGAGGGCAGTTACGCCCATTAATAGATTAAAGAGTGTGGGAACACGAATCGTCTTTTTATAGGGCAAGATTCGACTCCAAAACACTTCCCAAGGCGAAGGCATTTTTTCATAATTCATACTCAAATGCATATCGCGGCTGACATCAACAACGATCACTTTCTGGCAAAATTGTCGCATGATATCGCCTGGCAGGTTGTTAACGACACCGCCATCGACGAGTAAATGGCCGTTTTTGAGTACTGGTTCAAGCATACCTGGAATCGCTGCACTGGCCCTGAGGGCTTTCCAAACCAAACCTTGTTTGTGAACCACCAGTTCAGAAGTCGTCAGATTACTGGAAACACAAAAGAAAGGCATCCATAAATCTTCAATTTGTATCTCTCCAAATCCATTTTTCAAGTTATCATCAAATCGTTTACCATCAATTAATGAGAAAATAGGCAGCGTGTATTTTTTAAACGGCTTACTTAACGCGGCTTGTTTATTGAGTTTCAAAAAGGTTTGGGTATCATAGTCGGCAGCACATTGAGCGGCAATCATGCCTCCCATACTGGTTCCACCAAGCATATCAATGGGTATTCCAGCTTCTTTGAGTGCTAAATAAACGCCAAAATGCGCCAAACCACGCGCACCACCGCCGCTGAAAACTAAACCAATGGCACGTCCACTCAAAAAACGGGCTAAACGTTGAAAGTCGGCTTCTGTATTCCAACGAATATGATGGTGATTTTTAACGGGCCACATCGATAACCATTGCTGAGTGTTAGAAGGCAATTGCTCACCATTCGGATGTAATAGAACCAAACGCTTACTGGCATCGGTGGTTAGATTTTCCGCATGTTGTAAGGCGGTTTTAATCTCCTCTTGCTTAGCATTGGCGCTGGCATCGGCTACTAGGATAATCTGATCCGCTCGCCTCAGACACCATTTTGTCCAAGCGGTGACTGGGATATCAGCTTGATATAGGATAAAACGATATCGGGTTGCCTGTTCATCTAACCAGGTGACTAATCTGATGCTTTGAGGTTGGTTGGGGGA
>JAYQWI020000133.1:0-3953 GCA_035871815.2 Candidatus Parabeggiatoa communis | reverse complement strand
CTGAACCACAAATAAACAGGTATTTTACCGCAAAGAGACGCGAGGCATCGCGTCTCTACAATTCGCGGTTTCGTAGAGACGCGATGCTTCGCGTCTCTAATTACAAATAAACATTGCTTCTATTAAAATACCTGAAAATTTATGCTTCAGTACTTACTTTGAAAATAAATAATTATCTGAATATCTTTTTCACTGAGAACTAATCAATATGAGAAAAATTTTAGTCACTAGCGCCTTACCTTATGCCAATGGTTCTATCCACATTGGGCATTTAGTTGAATATATTCAAACCGATATCTGGGTACGCTTCCAAAAACTGCGCGGACATGAATGCTATTACGTTTGTGCCGATGACGCACATGGTACACCTATCATGGTACGGGCCCAAAAAGAAGGCATTACGCCTGAAGAACTCATTGCCCGTTATCAAACCGAACATCAAACCGATTTTGCTGACTTTTCCATCGGATTTGATAATTACTACTCCACCCACAGTGCTGAAAATCAGCAGTTTTCTAATCTGATTTATCAAGGTTTAAAAGCAGGTGGACATATCGAGCGTCGTACTATTAGTCAATTTTATGATCCCGTTAAGGAAATGTTTTTGCCTGATAGATTTATACACGGCGAATGTCCGAAGTGTCATGCCCAAGATCAATATGGTGATAGTTGTGAACACTGCCATACAACCTATAACCCGACTGATCTCATCAATCCCGTTTCCACTGTCTCGGGTGTCACGCCAATCGAAAAAGAGTCTGAACATTTATTTGTCAATTTGTCGCATTTTGAAGCCATGTTGCAAGAATGGATTGCCAGTGGCGCTTTACAACCTGCTGTACAACATAAACTCAATGAGTGGTTTGAATCGGGCTTGCAAGCTTGGAATATTTCGCGTGATGCGCCCTATTTTGGTTTTGAAATGCCCGATGAACCCAATAAATATTTTTATGTCTGGTTAGACGCGCCGATAGGTTACATCGCAAGTTTCAAAAATCTCTGTGACCGAGAACACCTTGATTTTGAAAGCTTTTGGGGTAAAGACAGTCAAGCTGAACTTTATCATTTTATCGGTAAGGATATTCAATACTTTCATTGTCTATTTTGGCCCGCGATGCTAACCGCTGGGGGATTTAGAAACCCGACAGCGGTTTTTGTTCATGGCTTTTTAAAGGTTGATGGCGAGAAAATGTCTAAATCTCGCGGCACGTTTATCAACGCCAGAACCTATTTAAACTATCTTAAGCCTGAATATTTACGCTACTATTTTGCCGCTAAACTTGGGTACGGTGTGGATGATGTGGATTTAAATTTAGACGATTTTCTACATCGCGTGAATTCCGATTTAGTGGGCAAGTTCGTCAATATTGCCAGTCGGTGTGCCAAATTTATGCCTAATTTTGAAGGCCAACTGGCTTCTGAATTAGTGGAACCGGCCCTTTATCAACACTTTATAGACGAAGGTAATGCGATTGCTGAGGCCTACGAAATCCGTGATTACAACAAGGCTGTGCGTCATATCATGGCCTTAGCTGATCGGGCTAATCAATATATTGAGGAACACAAACCTTGGGTGATAGCGAAACAAGCGGGCCAAGAAGCTGAATTGCAAGGCGTTTGTAGTCAAGGCCTGAATCTCTTTCGCGTCTTGATGGGGTATTTAGCTCCGATTTTGCCGTTACTGACAAGCAAAGTGGAAGACTTTTTAGCGGCTCCCATCACTTGGCAACCTGAACCGCTACTCGCGCACACGATTAACCCCTTTAAACCCTTAATGCTGCGCGTAGAGAAAAAACAGATTGATGCGATGATCGAGGCTTCTAAAGAAAGTCTTGCTACGCCAAAGAAACCGGCAGCGTCAATCGATCCGATTCGTGAGTTAATTGATTATGACACTTTTTCCAAAATCGATTTACGCATCGCTAGGATTACGAAAGCTGAACACGTTGAAGGGGCCAAAAAACTATTGCGTTTAACCTTAGACGTTGGAGAAGACAAACCACGTAACGTCTTTGCCGGTATAAAAGATGCCTACACACCTGAACAATTGACAGGCCGCTTAACCGTCATGGTAGCCAATCTGGCACCACGCCAAATGCGTTTTGGTATCTCAGAAGGTATGGTATTAGCCGCCGGCCCAGGTAAGCAAGACATTTTCATACTCACAGCAGATGAAGGCGCACAACCTGGGATGCGGGTTAAATAAGGCAAGACGCACGGCCGTGGAGATGCAGGGCCGTAGTAGAGACGCACGGCCGTGCGTCTCTACGGCCGTGCGTTTCTACGGCCGTGCGTTTCTACGGCCGTGCGTTTCTACGGCCGTGCGTTTCTACTAATTTCTCAAAAATTGGATATCCAGTGTACGCATGTAAATTTGCAGACCCGCATCCTGTATTGGGAAAACATAAGCCTCTTCATCAGATTCATTATAATGAGCATGCCACCAACCAGGCGGTGTGACAAACACGGTATTCGTTTTCCACATCGCCTTAACGGGATTAATAATATTACCCTGGGCATCAATTTCTTTACCAATCAGGGTGTAAACATCCGGCTTGGCATAGACTGCCAAATCAATTGCAACCGAGTTATGACGATGTGCTTTCTGTATCGCGCCTTTGGGTAACAAGTTGTATAAAGACCACATACTATGTGTGATAGTACGGCTTTTCTCACTGGCGGGATTCCCTAAAATAATCCCATTACGATTACGGTTTTCTCGAATACCGACTTCTCTAATTCGCTCAATTTCGCCATCAAGATACGCTTTGGAATAGAAAGCGGGCTGAAAACGAGGTTTTGACGGAACGGCCCCGACATAATTTAACATGGGCGCATCATGTACCCAACAAATCGCGGCCTCTTCATCAGCATGGTGTATTACCCCTTTATTCAGGGGTAAAGTGAAAGCATCACCTTGTTTCCATTCAAGTATTCCCTGTTCTGTCTCAGTATGCCCCATACCCCGCATCACAAAGAACACTTCTGAAGTCGCGTTAGCAGCGGATTGAATACGGTCGTTTTTTTGTATGCGTATATAGTTGGCTAACAAATTTGGGGAAGTGGCAGGATAAGGCGTGCCAATCACATCCGATAAATCCAGTTCAATAACACGAGTTTCACCTTCTTCATGTAATTGAGCGGGAAAAGCTTGAATTGGGATATCAGCAAGATCGGGTTTTGCAGAAGAACCATATTCCCAACTCAGCACTTGTTCTTGCCATTTTTCATTAACACTCATTTATTAATTCCTCCGATTGATTAAGTTAATTCGTTTATCCCCGTAATTCGCTGTACTATCTATACTCAATTCGCTGTACTATCTATAGGGGCAACCACAAGGGATTGCCCCTACAACCGCGCCCGTAGGGGCAATCCCTTGTGGTTGCCCCTTGCGCTAAACTACCTGTTTATTTGTGCTTCAGTACTTAGATATTTAAATCATTATTTTCTCACGCAAAGCCGATAAGACGCTACGCCTGAGAGTAAAAATCCCTTATAGGTTTAAATGAATTTTATGAAAATATTGATATAGTTCATCACTTTAAAAAAATAATAGACTGAAGAAAAAGGCCGAAGCAAAATAAATTTTGCACTCCAATGCACTGAAGCAAAATAAATTTTGCACTCCAATGGGGCTAACGCAGATTGATAATTACCCTTTTTTAAGAAATGCGCCCCCTTTTTAATTGTTAATTATACAATTTATGACTCAAAACGAAACTCTGCCCCAACAACTAGGCAAATCAAAACGTTGGGTTATCAAAATTGGCAGCGCCTGGCTCACCAATGACGGACGCGGTTTAGACAAAGTGGCTATTCAAAACTGGGTAGCTCAAATGGCTCAACTGCATCAACGCGATGTTGAATTAGTGTTAGTGTCATCAGGTGCGGTGGCCGAAGGCATGAGCCGTTTGAACTGGACACAACGCCCTACTGCGCTCTATCAATTG
>JAYQWI020000132.1:0-13245 GCA_035871815.2 Candidatus Parabeggiatoa communis | reverse complement strand
TGGGTTCTAATAAGAGATAATAGTCTTTGGCTTGTTTTTCATTCTCAGCTTCAATCACCATTTTCCAGGCAAATTGAGCTTGTAGCAAGGCGACGCGATCAAATTTACTCGTCCCATAAACACCTGCAGAAAATTCATCTTCAGCATGGTGTTGCAACCAAGCCGCTTGCCACTTACCATCTACCAAATAAGCATCTTGTATGAGTAAAGCCGCACCTTTAGCCTTTTTCTTGGAAACTAAACCAAATAATTGAGCAACAGTATCTTTATTAGAGATTTCTTCTGGGAGTCCATCGCTGGGTGCATGAATATGATTTTCACCTTGACGGCGTAAATGGCGCGATAAAGCATGGCGCAAGACACCACGCAAACTGGAACCGGGAATAAAGGGTTCATAGCCTCCATTACGATAAGTCATCACAATGCTATTGTCTGGATTGAAATCATCCTGACACTGTTTCGATCTTTTACCTTTTGGAGATAAATAGTGTTTCCCATCCCAACTACTCAAACCCAGATTAGCCGCATGTCCACTGACTGATAAGGCATCCAAACCATAACCATTATCTTGTTCACCAACATGAATCATGCCTTGCATTTCTATATAAAAACGTTTTCTGGTTTCATTCTTTGGCAACTTGAAATATTGATTAAACTCTTTAATGATGGTGACGCTTTCATGAATGTTTTTCAGCACTTTATCTAAAGGTTCAAAACTGTTTGGCCACAATGTGAACTGTTCTGTATTAAGACAATAAGCCCTTAACTCTTCTAAATGCAGCCAACCTAAGCCACGCGCTACGGCGCGTCCTATCCAACAACGATGTTGTTGCCATTCTAATAGCGCCTTTGCCGCAATTGATTCGGCCGGCACCCCTAATTTTTCGGCTCGCCAAGTATCTACTTCTAGCAAAAAGGGCCAACGAGTGCCTGGGGGCAGAGTTTCCATATCAAATAAGGCTTCATCCATTGCCGCGCCGGTTTGAGCATGAATGGTAACTCCTTGGCGGGCTTCTGGTTTAAGCGTGTCTTTTTCTGGATGCGTTGTATAAACGCGCCACAAAGAGGGGGTCAAGGGTGCTTTATTGGCTGGTTTATTCGTTTCATCAATACAGATTTCTGGCGGTATTTTCTGATAAAGGGTACGCGCTGTGGCAATCAAAGCCCCTGCTAATGTGGTACCACGTAGGGTAAAACGATTTTCACCGTCACGACATAACGGATCATCAACCCCGCTCAGTGTATCGGTGCCACCAGTACTGAGTGCTGAATCTTGTACCAATGTCCCAACGAAGAGAGTACGATAAGGTGCTGTCATGTTGTTTTAGACTCCCCTATTTTCAAACGGGCAAATTGATAACGTACCAAAGCATCTAAAAAGAGTATTTGGTTTTTATAAGAATCGTTTTCGCTCTGAGTTAAAGCTTGTAGTGCTTGTAGTGCTTTTTGAATCTTTTCAAGCGGTTTCTTCCAAGCTTCTCCCGCTTTTCTTTCTTTGTGTTCCGTCAAGTTTTCCAACAGGTTATCAATATATTTCTGACTGTTAGCAACCAAAGCTTGTTGACGTAAATACTGCCACTGGGTTTTGCTTAAAGCCTTTTCACCGATTTCATCGGCAAGTTTTTTAGCGGCTTTTAGTATTGCTTCTTGTTGTCCTATCCTCGAATTAAGTTTTGGAGTCGCTTTTTCTGGTGAGAGAGTTTTACAATCAATGGGTAAATCCAATTTAAAACGCCCAAATCCTTCATGGGCGCGTTCACCTAACGCTGTTTTTTCTTCCAAGGCTTGCCGTAAAATGTTGATATCTTCTGTTGATCCCGTAATTTCAAAGGCTGAACCTCGCCGAATGGCTAAAAAAGGGGCTTTAGGCAAGCGAGTGAGATAATTAAATCCCCGCACGATGACAGTATCTTTGTATACTTTCAAGCTCGCATCGATTGTTTTATTTGTGATACCGAGTAATTGTTTTAATACATTGATATCTAAACTGTCATAGAAACCCAGTGTTTCACTCCGTACAATTAAATCACTGGTTAACAGGATATTCAATTTTTCTGCTTTTGGCTTTTGGGAAGCGTTCAGCGGTTTTAGTTCTTCTAGCCAAACAGCAAGTTCAACAACAACGGGTCGTCCACCGCGCCCTAATGAGAGCCCAGTTTGACCATTTAATAGGGTATTGAATGTCTCAGCAAAAGTTTTGGCCTCTTCAGAATTAGAAAACAGAATATCACTCATGAAACAAGTGTCTTCCAAGATTTCTTCTTCAGAAAATAAGTCATCCCGGCGATTTTCTCCAGCAATATTCAGTGCCTTGTCCCCTTTTTTATCGGCTGGGGTTTGATTACGCATGTGGACAACCATTTTAGGTTGGTAACGTTGCCACTGATCTTGTTCATCACTACTAAATAGAAATTCTCGATTTCCAGGCCTTTTTAGCTTTTCTCCTTCGCCTCCCTCATTTTGAAATTTATTTTTTTCACCCCGTTCCCCAAGATAAGTGATTGTAGTGGTTTGTTGAGTCCACCAAGGTTGCTCAGGTGGTGTGTTAGGTTCTGGTTTTTTATGGTAAATGTTCAGCGGAAAGGGTAATAACATCCATTGACTGCAATTTTTAGAAACGTGTGTTGGTAAAGGATAGGCATGACCAATATTTATTTTGCCCGCAAGCAACTTTTCAGCCATTTTTTGATCTCTTTCACGTAAAATCAAGGCCACCAATGCTCCTAATAATTGTTGTCCCCGGATGTAGCATTCACTTGGTATCGTATTGCCGGGAAAGCCGGTAATCGGCAGACACAAGGGTTCAAGATTACGCAAGATTAATCGGAGGCGTGTTTGTCCATCATTGGGTATTGGCGAGGTTGGCGGGTTATCAGTCATCGTTGTTTTTTCAAAGGATTCAGATTCAACATAAATACGTCCACCACCACGAGAACGGGTCGCTCCTAAATGGGTTACTTGTTGTAAGCAATCACGTAAAAAATCGGATAAATTGGGTTGCGTTAATAACCATTGTCCATGAAAATGACTACCTGCTTTAACATATTCTTGGGTGCGTAAAGTATTTTCTTTTGGGGTACGGCTGTTGATTTCCCGTGAAGTGCTAGTCCATTGGTGTGACCAATTTTCTTGTGCTTGATTTTGGGTATCAAATCGCAACGATTGCATTAATAAAGCTGAGCGTTGCCAACCTCCCTCTTCACCAAATAAGGCTTTGTAGTCTTCTTCTGAATAATGGCCTATTTCGCATAAAAAACGCCCCGCTTCTCGTAACAGCCCTTTGATATGGGTAGCACGAATCACGGGTAAACCATTGCCCCCAGTAATTTGGATAGCATCTAAACTCTCACTGCCGGTCCCAGTGCCACTATGTAAATCTTCTTCTAAGCGAATGGTGACATGATAAAGTAAGGCTTGGCTCATTTTTTCCTCCCCTGATCTTCTCGCTGTAAATTATGGATTTCATACAATTCCATGAGATCGGCTAAAGCGGTGTGGTAATAATCACTGCCCTCTTTTGTTTTCCACAATGAAATATCATTATTTAACACGCCAATATCCGTCAAGGCTTTTTGAGTTTTATTTGGCAACCCCAAGGCCGCTAAATCAGCCCAAAGCCGCCCCTGTTTAAGTTCAAAAACTAATTGACGTAATTGTGAACGCGCTGCTTTTTGCCCGCTAATTTTGGTTTCCAATTCTTTTGCCTGTTTCCATAAACCTTCTAAAGCATTCAAATCATCACCCAAAATTTGATAGGGGCGATTATTAAGGCGTAATGTTTCCCGTTGATTATCCACTTGATAATGAAGCAGACTTTTTTGACGGCGCAAGGCAATCGGATCATCTACCCAAGCTTGGGTACTGACAATCCAATCTATCACCGAGGTTTTTTGAGCATCAGGCTGACTACGAAACAGTTGTTTAGCACTACTCGCCAAACTTTCAGCTAAATGGTGTAGATGATAAAAGGGCAAGCTAGGCGAAGCGATAACCATACCGATACCAACCGTCAAAGGGTGTCCATCGGCTAAAGGTTTATCCTGTAATGCTTTGGCATATTCAATAGAAAAATCAAAAGCGTGCCTTGCACGACAAATCATTAATAAATCATCGCCACCCAGCATTAAAATTTGATAAGGACGATATTGAGAGCCTTTAAAATCAGCAAAAGTCTTATCTATGGCTTGTTTCAAAGCCGCTCGCACAGCGACACGCATGGAATAATAAAATTGCTCTCCATACATTTCTTGATGTAAATCAGATAAATCCTTGGGTATTTGAGTTTTTTTATAGTCTTTATAACGTAAACCAATACTATTACCATCAGCATGGATAACCGCCATATAGTCAGTTCCGCATAGATTTTGAAAATCAGGGGGTTCTTCTAAATCAAGAGAAGGTAGTAAGGTACGGCTAATCATGCTCACCATATCACGGGTGCGTTTATATTCTGGCGTATCGCCGCGCAATGTTTTTGAAAAATGCCATCCTTTCTTTTTGGCTTGATAAGCTGACTCAGAAATATAAACGGTTTCGCTATCCTCTTTCGTTTTATCTTCATGGGCAGCGGGGCCATTACCAGAAACTTGGCAAACCTGAATTTGTGGGAGTTCTACCAGTTGTTGATTGATAGTAATCGATTTATTTTTTGTTTCATCCCCAAATTCATTTAAACTGATTTCAAAACGTAGTCCGGGTAATTCTTGCAACAGGAGGTTATTTGCGGCTTTTTTAAAATTTTCAGCTTCTTTTTTATCATTAAACAATGCCGAAAAATGTCCACCATCACGTCTTAAAATTCCCCTTTGGTACAAATCAGCAGGTTTATCTTTATCTTTATCTTGAACAGCGGCAAGCGGATCATCTAAAGGATCGAGACAGGGCGGTTTGAAATTAAGGCTGGGAGGCAATTTGGGTTTGTGAGTAACAAACGGGTTGTTATCATTTTTAAGCAATTTTCCGGCCAACAATTTGGGTAAACGAAGGCGAATCATTTCACCCAATAACACGTTAGCGCCTACCATATTACGTAACCGAGGTACGGAAAATAAGAAAGTTTGAACACGAAGAAATTCGATATTGACTTGATACATATTATCATTTCCTATGTTTTAAAAGGACGCTTTGCCTGTTTTAATATATAAAACATTGTAATTATTAAGTGAATAATAGTATTTCATAATTTATTTTATTTATATATCTATAACATAATTATGTCAAGTATCCTATTAAAACGGCATCTTTCTCATGACAATAATTAAGACAAACTCTGTGGTACTATAGCGTTTAAAACGAATGGGATTGTTATCAAATTTACAATATGATCAAGGTCATTCTTTTCATATTATATTGTGTAATGAAGTCTCATTCTTCTACTATTTTTTGCCAGCATTTAATCGCTTGTTCGCCTTGATTAGGATTTTCATTATGCCATTATCTTTATGACCTAAATCATCTTTTGCATTGATATAGCACTGTTCGGCCGTTTTTTACCAATAGTATCAATTTTTGACCTCATTTTTTATTACCCCTCAATGAATTTAAGGATTTTAAACCAACTACAAGGATTGGTAACTTCAATGCGATTGTATATAACAAAGAATTTAAACCACTCACTACAAGGATTAGATATAATAAAGAATTTAAACCACTAACTATAACAACTATGAATCACACCCTCCCCAAAATCGGTTTCATTTCCCTTGGTTGCCCTAAAGCTACCGTGGATTCAGAACGCATTCTGACTCAGTTACGTGCAGAAGAGTATTTTATTACGCCCCATTATGAAGAGGCTGATTTGGTTGTGGTGAATACCTGCGGTTTTATTGATGAAGCGGTAGCGGAGTCTTTGGATGCGATTGGTGAAGCGTTGGCTGAAAATGGTAAAGTAATTGTCACCGGTTGTCTAGGGGCATCTGGCGATATTGTGAAAAAAACGTTTCCAGCAGTCTTAGCGGTGACTGGCCCAAATGCCTTGAAAGACGTGATGGATGCGATCCATGCCCAATTGCCGCCACAACATGATCCGTATACCAATTTAGTACCGCCTGGAGGGATTAAACTGACACCCCGTCATTATGCTTATTTAAAAATCGCGGAAGGCTGTAATCAAAAGTGTCGTTTTTGTATTATCCCTACCCTACGTGGGCCTTTAGTGAGTCGGCCTATTGGTGAGATATTGGATGAGGCAGAACATCTTGTCAAAGCGGGTGTGCGCGAAGTGCTGATTGTGTCTCAAGATACGGCCGCTTATGGTGTTGATACCCAATACCGCTTAGATTTTTGGCAAGGCCGTCCGCTTAAAACGCGGATTGTTGAATTGGCTCGCCATTTAGGGGAACTCGATGCATGGATACGGCTACATTATGTTTATCCTTATCCTCATGTTGATCAAGTCGTGGAATTGATGGCAGAGGGTTGGATAGTGCCCTATTTGGATGTGCCGTTGCAACATGCTAGTCCTGGCATTTTGAAAGCGATGCGTCGCCCGGCGGATAGTGAACATCAGTTAAATCGTATTGCCCATTGGCGAAGCATTTGCCCCGATATCAGTCTGCGTAGCACTTTTATTGTCGGTTTTCCCGGCGAAACGGAGCAAGACTTTGAACAATTATTAGCCTTTATTCAAGCGGCACGTTTAGATCGAGTCGGTGCTTTCGCTTATTCACCGATAGAAGGGGCAACGGCGAATGCGTTGCCAGGCGCGGTACCCGAAGAGATTAAGGCAGAACGTTTAGCCCGTTTTATGACAATGCAAAGTGCTATCAGTGCAGAAAAACTTCAGGAAAGGGTAGGCCAAAATGTGACGGTATTGGTAGATGAAGTCACCTCAGAGGCCGTTTATGCGCGAAGCGCGGCTGAAGCGCCAGAGATAGATGGCAGTGTCATCATCGAAGTGAAGGATGCATTGGATTTATTAATGCCAGGCGATTTTGTTGATGTGACGATAACGGAAGCGGATGAGCATGATTTGTATGCCGTGTTCACATCTGAATAAGCATCATAATGCGATGTGGGTGATGAAGGGGAGGGCGAACCTTTGTTATCACCCTTTTGAATTTTGAAAAGAATTATCTGAAAATCGATAGAACCCTGATTCTGTTTGAATCAGTGTTAATCATGATCATCAGTTTAATCAGCGTTCTATCCCTAAATCACAAAACACCGCATCGTATCAGGAGTGTTGGAACTTATTCAGCAAAAATCTGCTTGAAAAAGTCCTGCACTTTTTTCCAAGAATCCTCATCTGCTGTTTTATCATAAGCCACTGGTATGCCAAATTGTTTCGCAAACTGATCCGCCTCGGGATTCGTGAAGCTGTGTTGAACACCAGGATAGCCGACAAATTCTAAATCGACTTTGGCATTTTCCATTTCTTGCTTGAAAGCTTTTACTTGTTCAGGCGATACAAATTTATCCGCGTCACCATGCAAAACGAGTAGTTTGGCTTTCACAACGCCTTCCTTGGCAGGGGTTTTCGTTGCCAGACTGCCATGAAAACTGGCAACACCGTCTAAGTCTACACCATTACGCGCCATTGCGAGTACGATACCGCCACCAAAACAGTAACCCATTGCGGCAATTTTGTCAGCCTCAACCGTGTCTTGTGTTTTCAGAAAGGCTTGGGCTGCCGTAAAACGGGCTTCGGCAACCCCCATTTTGTTGATGACTGCCATCATAAATTCCTTCGCTTCGTTGGGATGGGCTGTGTTTTTGCCATCACCGTACATGTCCACAGCAAGGGCGGTATAGCCTAATTCTGCTAACATGCGGGCGCGTTTACGCGCATATTCATTGTGTCCCCACCATTCATGAACCACCAAGACACCAGGGCGTTTGCCTGTGATATCAGTGTCGTAGGCGAGGTAGCCTTTTAAGGTTACGCCATTTGCGCTATAGTCTACCGGTTCACCTTTGATGTCAGCATAAGCGGGGAAGCCTGTAGACAGTAATAGTATCAATAAACGGGGTAATAATCGTTTCATGCTTGATGGCCTTTTGAGTTGTGGATTGAAAAATAAATGGCGCTAAAGCGCCTACTACAAACGAGTTAATAAAATAAATGAAAATTGAACAATTGGTCATTATTATTGAAAATTAGACATTACTCATTTTCAAGCTATCACTTGGCATAAAGACCAAGGCGTGTTAATTTTATTTCTTCTATAACAATAATATAAATAACGGGATAAATATAGTACAACAGAAATAAACGAATATACTAGGGTAGCGTTGATTCAGTATTCAAAAATCCACCAACATTCTTTCTTTATAATCACTTTCATTAATTTTCACTAAACTCAAAAGCGAGCAGTATAATAAAAATGGATATCAAATCAGCATTGAAAGCGGTGACTGAAAATCGCGATTTAACGATGGATGAAATGTCATCCGTTATGCGAAGTATTATGACAGGCGAGACGACCCAAGCACAAATCGGTGGTTTTTTGATTGGGATGCGTATGAAGGGCGAAACGGTCGAAGAAATTGCGGCAGCCGCACAAATCATGCGTGAACTCGTCACGCCAGTGTCATTTGATGGTCAGTATGTTGTGGATATCGTCGGTACTGGCGGTGATGGCATGAGTACTTTTAATATTTCCACGGCCAGTGCGCTTGTCGTTGCGGCGGCTGGCGGAAAGGTGGCGAAACATGGCAATCGTTCTGTATCCAGTCAATCGGGTAGTGCTGATGCCTTGGAAGCCTTGGGTGTGAATATTAATATCAAACCTGAGCAAGTGGCTGAATGTGTTAATAAAATTGGTATTGGTTTTATGTTTGCCCCCTTGCATCATAGTGCGATGAAACACGCTATTGGGCCACGCCGTGAAATGGGAGTACGTACACTCTTTAATTTGTTAGGCCCTTTAACGAATCCGGCTAATGCGCTCAATCAAGTCATTGGTGTTTTTAGTAAAACGTGGGTAGAACCGGTGGCACAGGTGTTAAAACGTTTGGGTAGTGAGCATGTTTTGGTTGTCCACTCAGAAGATGGCTTGGATGAAATCAGTATCTCGGCACCGACTTATGTTGCAGAATTAGACAACGGCGTTATCACAACTTATACGTTGACCCCTGATGAATTCGGTTTTAATCGTGCGGCTTTAAGCGATATACAAGTCAATTCCGTTGCTGATAGCGTCGCGATGCTACTCGGCGTATTAGATAATAAAAACAGTCCTGCGAGAGATATTGTCACACTTAATGCGGGAGCGGCCATCTATGCTGCGGGTTTAACCGCAAGTCTTGCAGAGGGCATCACACAAGCACAAACTGTTTTGAGCCAGGGTGCTGTCCGCGAGAAACTGACGGCCTGGGTGAATTTAAGCCAAAGTTTTTAAAGTGACAGTCTAGGTGATATTTAAGTCAACGTTTTTAAAGCTAAATCCCCCCACCTTTTTCAAAGGGGGATACACATTTTGCATTTTTCAACTCGAAATTCGCATAAAAAGTCGCCATTTATACAGTGGGTAGTCGTTAATAGCGAATAACATTCGTCATTGTGATGATATGATTAGTGATGGATAAGGGGTTAGGCCGTTTGATCTGACAACTGAGAAACGCAAGTTTTTGATTTAAAATCATAACGAAAAAACGAATTGTGGGATAATCACTTTATAATGATCTCTTATCTAATTCACGAGTCAATTATCAATGAGTAGAGACGCACGGCCGTGCGTCTCTAGCGATGCATCGCATCGAAACAGAGACGCGAGGCATCGCGTCTCTACGAAAACTGATAGGTGGTAAGTTAGGATGTTCGTTTTTCATTTTTTATTGATATAACCACAGATTCCACGGATGTTCTATTTTTCCATAGCGCATGTTATTGCTATCAATACTCAATGTTCAGAAAAAGGGAAAACATTGGTAACCAAAGCGATGTGATGTTTATGGGGGAATGGGGAACATTTAAACAAACTGTTTTTTATGAACTATTAGTTATTAACGCCTTTTCTAATCAGTTGAACATTTAGAAACTTGATTTGAGACATTTGAACTTTTTCAACTCAAGACTTATTTAATTAATTTATCTTCTCATCTGATGTAACAAGAAACGATTAGATTAAGAATAGAAGCACAGTTACAGATCACTGATCACTGATCACTGATCATTGAAATATAGGTAAACAGTAATGAGCCGTACACCCAACATGCTAAAAAATTTATTCAAACGAAAATCAGCGTTGAGCCAAACCCCCGATATTTTAAAAAAGATTATCCGACATAAGGTGGAAGAAATTGAAGCACACTCTAAAAGTATTTCTTTGCGTAGTCTCGGCCACATGGTTGCTAACTGCCCCCCACCGCGTGGATTTGTCGAAGGGATAAATGCACGACTGCAATTACAACAACCCGCTGTTATAGCCGAGATCAAAAAAGCATCGCCTAGCCGAGGGGTGTTGCGGCCTGATTTTGATCCCGTAGCCATTGCAAAAAGTTATGAAGAAAATGATGCTGCCTGTTTGTCCGTCCTTACCGATAGAGAATTTTTTCAAGGTGCTGATGAGTATCTGTCACAAGTCCATGAAACTTGTATGCTGCCTATTTTGCGTAAGGATTTTATTATTGATGCTTATCAAATTTATGAATCCCGTGCTATCGGAGCGGACTGTATTTTGCTTATAGTGGCTGCATTAGATGATACACAGTTGCGTGATTTAGCAGACTTGGCAAATCATTTGGGTATGGATGTGCTTGTTGAAGTGCATACCCGCGAAGAATTAGAACGGGCACTGTCATTGAATACGCGCTTGATAGGTATCAATAACCGTAATTTGCGGACTTTTAGCACACAGGTTAAAACCACTTTGGAATTATTACCTTTGATTCCTAAAAAATTTATTGTGGTGAGTGAAAGTGGTATTCATACGCCTCAAGATGTGAAATTATTGCGTAGGGCGGGTGTGCATGCTTTTTTAGTCGGTGAAGCTTTTATGAAAGCAGATGATCCTGGGGCGGCTTTGTGTCGTTTATTTAACTAATTGAAAGTATTGATTTTTATCATGATTGATACAGGTTACTTTTTATGTCTCAACTACTTGTTGTCCTTAAACGCCATACATTACGGTGGTTGCTCAGCTTAGCCATATTGTTATTTTTTGTTTTGCATACAACCAAGACTGTTGAATGGAGCTTTATTAACGCTTTAGAACATAAAGCCTATGATGCCAGGCTAGATTTCACGATGCCTAAGACAGTCGATTCTCGTATTGTGATTGTTGATATTGATGAACACAGTTTGAGTGAAATAGGCCGTTGGCCTTGGAATCGTTCAGTTATGGCGCGTCTCATTGACCAATTATTCGACACCTACGAAATTGATGTCCTTGGTATGGATATCGTATTTGCCGAACCCGATGACAGTTCTGGGTTGAAAAAATTACAAGCCCTCGCAGAAGGCCCTTTAAAAGATGAAACGGCGTTTTTAAATCGACTCAAAACGCTCGAAACCAAACTGGATTATGATGCTTTATTAGCGCAAAGCATGCAGAATCGTCGAATCGTATTAGGTTATGCTTTTACCACGGCTCAAGAAGAGCAGTCAGATATAAAAGCTGGCAAACTACCCTCTCCTACCTTTTCTCACGAAGACGTACAAGCCTATCATTTGAGTTATTTGACGGGTAAAGGTTTTGCCGCCAATTTACCCCAATTTCAGGATAATGCCATTGCGGCAGGCCATTTTAATGTTGATCCTGATTTGGATGGTATCGTGCGACGTGTACCCATGCTTTATGCTTACAAAGGAGAATTATATGAATCACTCTCACTGGCAATCACACGGGTAGCCTTAGGTGTTCAAGACATTGAATTGAGTTTTTACTCACAAGGCGGCGAACAAGCTCACTTAGAAAACGTGATTGTTGGCAATCGGACGATTCCTGTTGATGACTTCTTTCAAACCTTAGTGCCGTACCGAGGATCGCGGCGCAGTTTTCCTTACGTGTCGGCGACAGATGTATTGCATGGCCGTATTAAAGACCCTAATATTTTGAAAAATAATATTATTTTATTAGGCACCTCAGCGCAAGGTTTGCAAGATTTACGGGCTACGCCAGTGGAAAGTATCTTCCCTGGGGTAGAAATTCATGCCAATATGATTTCAGGCATGTTAGATAATAATCTGATGTCTCAACTGTCTTCAGAAAATAAGCTAGAAACGCTGCTATTAATTTTGATTGGCATCATCATGATTAGTTTACTCCCCTTATTCAGTCCCCTGATGGCTACAATCGGCACTCTAGGGTTATCAGGATTAGTGATTTGGATTAATATGACGGTTTGGCATGACCAATATTTTGTCTTACCTTTAGCGACGACGCTTTTATTAATCTTAACGCAGTTCCTCTTCAACATGTCTTATGGCTATTTTCTGGAATCAACTAACAAACGCCATTTAACAAATTTGTTTGGACAATACGTGCCACCCGAATTGGTTGATGAGATGAGTAAAAATCTGGGGGGGAATCAATATCAATTTTCTATGGAAGGCGAAAGTCGGAAAATGACCGTTTTGTTTTCAGATGTGCGTGGTTTTACCAGTCTTTCTGAAGGCCTTGAACCTAAAGAGTTATCTCAGTTAATGAATGAATATCTCACACCCATGACGCATATCATTCACGAACATCGCGGTACAATTGATAAATATATGGGTGATGCCATCATGGCATTTTGGGGTGCCCCTTTAATTGATCAAAAACATGCGCGTCATGCGCTTGATACTGCTATGGAAATGCTTAAGCATTTAGAAATATTGCAGCAAGAATTTAAGGCAAAAGGCTGGCCGGAAATCAAAATTGGTATTGGCATCAATACCGGTGTGATGAGTGTCGGCAATATGGGTTCACAATTTCGTATGGCCTACACAGTATTAGGTGATGCGGTGAATTTAGGATCACGCTTAGAAGGCGCGACTAAACAATATGGTGTACAGCTTATCGTGAGTGAAGCAACCCGATATGCGGTGCCTGAATACCTTTACCGCGAGTTAGATCGCGTGAGAGTTAAAGGAAAAGAGCAACCCGTCATCATTTTTGAACCACTTGGCTTACGTGAAACGATGGATGATGATATTTTGGGAGACGTGGCTCATTATGAACAAGCCCTTGGGCATTATCGTCAGCAACGCTGGGAAGTCGCAAAACAAGAATTGACCAAACTACAAGAAAAAGGGCCAAATTGTCATTTATACCAGCTTTATGCCAAACGTGTAGAATACTTTATCAAAAACCCTCCAGGTGA
>JAYQWI020000131.1:0-4323 GCA_035871815.2 Candidatus Parabeggiatoa communis | reverse complement strand
TTAACGATGGGAGAAGCGTTTAATTTATTTTTAGACCATGTTAACTTAAATAAAGAACTTCCTTTTGAAGTTAAGCTTCCAAATAAGTTGACTCAGAAAGTCATTGAAGAAGCCCGTCAAGGGAAGAACATCGATGATTTTGCAACTTCGGAATTAAAATGAATTTAAAACGCCATAAACAATTCTTAAAGGACTGGAATAAAACCAAATTAACTGATGGACAGTTTACAGTGAAACACTGTATCACAAATTATAAGTACTGAACTACAAATAAACAGGTATTTTACCGCAAAGAGACGCGAAGCATCGCGTCTCTACGAAACAGCGAATTGTAGAGACGCGATGCTTCGCGTCTCTAATTACAAATAAACATTGCTTCTATTAAAATACCTCAAAATTTATGGTTCAGTACTTAATGGAAACAGTGGATAGAACAATCTTGAATGTGACTCTTAAAAAAGTCAATAGCCACCGCATGTTCCCAAGCTTTACCCCCTAGATTTCTCACATTCTCAAAAGCTTTAAAAAGTGCTTGATACATAATGCGCCTTGATTATATTAAAACACTTGAATCCTGATTCAGACATTAGAATTACCCGCAAAATCTTGTGAGTGAAGCATAATATCACCTAATTCCTTAACGCTTGTACCAAGTGTTAGCAGGGAACGTATCAAGAAATCAAGTGTGACTGACGCATCTCCCGTTTCTAATTTTTCAATTTGGGAAGGGTTGGCGTTAAGTAGTTGTGCAAACTGGCTTGGTGTGAGTTGTTTTTGTGTCCGACGTTGTTTAAGATTTTCACTGAGTGCCAGTCTTAATTCAATATAGGTGGCTTCAGCGGGCGTTAATTCTAAAAATTCACTAACTGTGCCAATCTTCCAGCCTTTTGAAGCGAGTTTTGCAATCCCTAGATTTAGACTCATCTTGTCAATCCGCATTCAAATCAGTGCTGACGTTCACAAATCCTCGCTTCGCGCCTGCAACCGAATCAGTTGTGTTCATCGCACCCCAAAGTGCTTCTGCTGTTACCCAAACGGGCGGGTAGAGATAAGGCGACACATCTAAAATCAGAAAGCGATCCGTTGCTTCATGATAAGCCCCTAAAGGCGAAAAATGTCCGCCCATTTTTTGCTGAAGCGCACGACGTAAATAGTTGACAAGAAAGAAATTGCCCGATTCGTATAAATTCTGGATAGCCAAAGTACGAAATTCTGCCAAACTCGTTTCATCAGTGTGAAAAACCTTCACTGTCACGGCATGAACTTTCAGCAGTTCACCTAATTGCTCTAAAGTGATGCCTTGCTTAGAAATCACCTCCGCTGTGATGATTGAATCCGTTTTGGGATTCAAAAAATTGTTCTGCGTAAAGAAACGAAATGAGCCATATTCAGGGGCCTTCGGAGCAGGAACAGATAAGGCATTCAAAACCATCACACTACTGGCTACTCCACAGTAGGCTTTATTTTGTTGGGGGGTAAAGTGAATACTCAATGGCAAGTAATCTTGACGCACTTTACTCTCCATCAGCAAGCGTTCACCCTCTTGAGAGTTAAGATTAATCAGGTTAGGCGTGAGCGGTAAATTCTGCGCCAACACATTGCCATTCCCCATAGCCAGAATGAAAAAGGTTGTTATAAAAACCCCCTTCTTCATGAAGCCTAAAAGCTTAATTGAAAAGCGATGGCTAAGTTCATTCAATTTGTTCACAACATTTTACTCCATTATTTTGATAGAACGCTGATTTTTGCTCACGCAAAGCCGCTAAGCCGCTAAGTATAATAACTTGGCATCTTTGCGCCTTCGCGTCTTTGCGTGAAAAAAAACTTAAGCACTAATAGGATAAATAAAAACTCACAAATTGGTTTTTCTCAAGAATGAGTTCAAAGGCTGCCTTTTCAAAAGAAGGGGGGCCAAAAGTACCGCGAGCGTTGTTACTAAAACCATAACCTTCTTTGGGTATACCAAAAAAGTTTTTATCCAGTTTTTCATTGCCATTGGCATCATGATAAGCGGCAATCGCATACCTTTTGCCTAGCTGTAAATCAAATTGAGTCCTGATCAGGCCCGCTTTTGCCTCAGTGACAGGCACACTGGCTTGAGCTATGCGGCTATCATCATTCAAAAAAGTGGCCTCACTCTCATAAACACCTACCATAATGTTGCCCCCCTTCACATCATCTATGCCGGTAATATGCAGCTTCAATTCTGCTGCCGAAAGTGAGAATGAAAAGAGCAAAAAGAATCCACCAGCGATCAAAGAGACATAACGCATAAAAAACCTCCTTTAGATTAGTTTAGAAAAATTGATAACGCACTTGTATGATAAAAGTATTGTGTTGCGGAATACTACCAAACTCCGTATCCGCACCTCCACGCGCTATTTGCAACAACGCTTTAAAATCTAACGAGCCTGCTTTATAACGCATTTCTGGACTGAACACACAACTACCGTCTTGAGCATTACACAATAAATTGACTGAAGGTTGTAAAGTGCCCGTATTCTTGCCAGCGCGTAAAAACAAATAATCTCGCATACTCCCTTGAGTCGTTAAGGTATCCAAATCCCAAAGCAAATTAGCTTGTGCTACCGCATTCAAAGAAGCTTGAGTATCGAAGAGTTGTCGATGGTATTGACTTAAAGCAGACCATTTTTGAAATTCTGAACGGCTCAAACCTCTTGTGTCATGTAACCATTCAAAAATCAGATTGGTTTGGCCTATCGTATATTGCCCACCTAACACACTATACAGAAAAAAACGTCCACTGTCTTCCCAAGGCGAAACATAAGGATAATCCGTATATAACGTCGGATCAGAGTTTTCTTGTGTGACTTGGTGATAAGCCCGTGTTGTGCCTCGTTGTGCCAGTATATCCGCGTGAAGTTCCAATCCCTCACCAAATACATTAGCCCAAGCGAAACCAAACGCGGGATCAGGTAGGCCCGCGACTACCGCAAAATCCGCATCTCCCCACAGTGTTTCATAACGAAAGACGACATCAGGCCGTTCACGAGGATTCCGATTTTTATCGGAATCAGTGACAGCAAAGCTGAATGTACTCTCTTCCTTGAACCATTGTAAAAAGAGCATATCACTGCCCAGTAATGCTCCCCAGTGATCGTCTGGGTCTTGCCGCCGTACTTGGCCTTCCAAAAGACTGGTCGGACGCGCAATATAGCCCGTACCTTGGCGTATAATGCGTCGTCCTAAACTCACTTCCAAACCTAATTCTGACCATTCATGGCCTAAATAAGCTTCGCGGAAACGACTATATTTTTTCTCCTCCCATTCGTTTCCTGTCACGTAACCTAGCCAAGATACCGTCATGAATTTTTGGTATTGTAGACCCAATTCCATACCCATACGGCCTTCAACTTTACCGAAACGCGCCGATTCTTTCAAAATATCAAACTGATTGGAACGTGAATCTTGCCATTTCATTTCCGTCTTAGGCTCTATTGACCATTCTAGCTGTTCCCATTCTAGCTGTGCGCTTGCTTTTGTGAGCCCGAAAACACCCACTAGGCTGATTAAACAAAGCCACTTGATCAGCAAAAATTGTTTCATAAGCGAGGCAAATAATTTTTTTGAAACCAGTAAGCCGGAAAATTTTTGGGTTCAATGCGAGTGAACTGCATTTCACTCACTTCATTCGGTTTATGAGGCACTCTGAATTCCATGGCCTTTAATACTAAATAACCATTCCTTTCTTCGTAGGCCACATAATCCACATTTTTCATCAACTTACCAGAAGCCAGATAGTACTCGGCACGATAAGGCGTTTGATTGTCTTGTCTTACCCAGATTTTTAGTGTCGGATAGGTGGCAGCGCGTGAAAGTGCTTTCAGTTCTAAAATCCAAGTGGCTACCCCATCGACGTTTTCGCTGCCCAATAATTGGGGCGTGTAATTACCCGAAAAAGGCAAATTAGCAATATCACCGTTTGAAGTGTTGCCAGTCAGACGTTGCAAAGGCGTGATACGGATTGCCCGCCGCGTATTGGGGAAATACATCCACATCCCTTCGTTTCGCATCAATAAATATTGCCCCCGCTCCTCTGGATTAAGAAACTTCACCAAAGAACGTTCTTTGCCCGTCACTCTGACTAAGTAACGTTTCACCGTTTTTTTCCCCCATGATTTCGTGGTGGTAATGTTCACATCCACTTCTACACTATCCCACCCCAAACGGTGTTTATCCACTTCCTCTAGTAAGTTTTGAGCATTAGGTGCGGCCGCAACGGCCCCTGTCAACAACACGTTCAACAAAACTAGGCAGCCAGTCATGCCAAACCATTTATGAGCGCATCTCAGTTTTATCATA
>JAYQWI020000130.1:0-5054 GCA_035871815.2 Candidatus Parabeggiatoa communis | reverse complement strand
ACCCGCCGCGAGGCTAATCAAATATGACAGAACAATACTGATAGGTTCCATTGTTATTGAGATTTCTCTGTTTACAGTAAAAATTTTACTCGATCTTCACGTTTTTTGTAAATTATTGATTTAGCACTTAAAAACTAATTATTTAAAAAATCAATGACTTACCTATTTAAACACTCAATCTGTGATTGACGGAAAGCTTGCCGAACATCAAAAACTTGAAGATCGAGTTTTAGAGATTGTCCATGACGTTTTTAAAAACCGTCAAATCTTCAGACTGAACTGCCATTGTCAACCAGGCCCACGTTTACCTTTACCAAAAAGGTTTGGTTTTGATAAACGAATATCCAAATCTTAAGGAATAAGACTTTGTCTTTAGATTAACTCCCGCTGTTTGTAAATCAATGCGATGCTGTCCTGTCAAATCATCCAAGATATGTTCGTTCAGCCTGACGCTTACTCGCCGCGACAATTGACGGGAGTTGTTCTAAAAGGCTTTTGGTTTTTTCAGTCATTTAGTGTTTTCCGATTTTCTCCTAAAATGGTTCTCGTTGTAGCACTTCTGCTACCCAGTAAAGATAAACAAACTCAGATTGTTCTACGACTAATACCAACTGTTGCATCCAATCTTTCAAGTCTGTCATATTCATATTGATTTCCTTATCACCATTGGCAGGTGTAATACTTTCCTGTATTTCCACTAGCATTTTCATTGCCTGTAAAAGGTATAATCGTTGTTCTTGTTCCTCTCTAGTTAGCGCACTGAAATAGTTTAGCATATCAGTCAAACGATCCAGTACATTTTGATATACGCTACTCATATAACCACTTTGTTCTGTCACATAATGTTGGAGCAATGCCATATCTTGCTCTTCTGATTCTGGCAGTCTGTTGAAATCATTGATATGTGTTACAAAGCCAAACAATTTCCCAACCGCTTGTCGAAACTGTTTTGCCAAATCTAATAAAGGCGTTTCCCATATACTTAAATTAAGCTCTTCCAATTGTTGGCTTGAAAGCGTTTTTGGTATAGAGTGCCACCAATCTTTTTCTTCAAAAATGCTTTTAGAGAGGAAAACGTTTGTTGAAAATGTGTAAACCGTGTTATCTAAACTTCTACCTTTAACCAAAGGTACAACAGCGATGTTTTGCCAAAAGAAATCGTAGGCATACCATTTTGTTGTACCATTTTCATAAGTGCCCATTCCTGTTATAAGTGCTTTAATAACAGAATTACGGTGAATATGTAGTTCTATAGGATTCTGTATATTATAGCTAATCCACAAAGTCGGTTGCCCATTCCAGTAAACGCATTCTGACATAATTTTTGCGTCGATACCTTCATTAGACAGTTTACGAAATTGTTTACGAATGCTTTTGCGTACTTGTTCTATTGTATTGGCTAATCTGTTTTTAGCAGACTGTTCAAGTTTTTTTACTACACGCTCTGGGTGATGGGCAAAATCAAACCATATATTCCAAGCTGTCAAAAACACATCATTTTCACGTTTTTCGAGTTGAGTGAGTTCTTTTATATCTAATAAATGAGAAAATTTTTCTCTAAATTCTCTCTGAAAATCTGGCAATGCTTTTAATGCTTCTGCAAAATTAAAAGTAGATAGATGTCTGAAACGAGGATCAATATTAATATCTCCCTGTTCAGCCATCTTTTTGAACTGTTCCTTTTGAACAGAAGTCTTTGCTCTGCCAAGTGCCACATTTTGAGGAAGAACTTGAAGGGCTTGTGTCAAAAAATTAGAGAGACTAGAAGTGATATTCCTAGTTATCGACAAATATACTTGGTGTTGTTGTAAAGCTAAAGCATAATCGTTTTCTTGAATACTTTGAAGCTGATTATCCTCATATTTTTTATCACTCTTTATGTTTTCTTCAATGAATCCCCATTCGTCCACAGCACATTTAGGGAATAAGGGACGAAGTCTTATTAACTCACTGCAATTTTCGTACTTGATTGTATCAATATGTTTATCAAAAAGATTAATAAACTGTTTACTTTGAAAGTAGATGCTAAGTGCTGTTTGCAACTCTTCTAACCCGTCTAGAATTGACCTTCTAAGATGTAACATCGTTTGAATATATTCATCCCAAGTGTCTGGGCGTAAATCGTAGCCGCCCAAGCGCCTAAACGTGGCATTTAAATCCACTGCTTTTGTGGGAGGAAGTGATGCGACTGGAATTCCAGTTTTTTCCGTATCATCATGGGGCAACGGCAAAATTTCAACTCTATGTCCATACCCTTGGCAACCGTATTTTTTTCGATCAGGCAACAATTGACGCAAAAGATGAACTCTATGCACACCAGCCTCATGGAGTTTGTTGTTATCTTTGTCAGTGTCTGAATCGGTTAATTGTGCAATGTCTAAAATAAAATGTGCCCGAATTGTTTCTCCATCATCTTCTATAAAAACAGTTTGTGTGTCTTGCTTAAAACGTGTCAATAATGTGCTACGGTGTGCATTTAACCAATTGTTAAACGATGTTTTCCAAGCAAATGACAGTGCAAAAACAACCTCTGCAAGATAATCCAATGGCAATGTTGGCAATGCTTTTTCTAAATCAGTTTTGCTCAACCACGATAAAAGCGGCGTGTCTAGGTGTAAATACCCTGCCCAAAAGTGTGTTTCTGCTATACCTGACCAATCAGAAAGAACATTGGGTGAATTAGGTTGCTTACAAAGTCCAATCATCCATTGGGTAGCATGTAGAAAAACGGTTTCTTTAGCGGTTTGACGCTCTCTAATATTATCAAGATATTGCTTAATATTTTCCTGTTGATACAAAAAATTATCACTACCGGCAACAGCATTAGTAATATCAACCCCAAACAACATCCTCCAACCTTCACCAAAACGGGTGTAAAGTTCTTGAATAATTGGCTGATTTTCATTAAGGTAGTTTCTCACACCTAACCACAACAAAGCTCGCAAAACCCCGCCAAATCCTGTCCAACTGACAAGTTGATGTTTTGATAACGTTTCCAACAATTGAGACGTTGCCTCAATACGCCTAGAAAAAGCATGTAACAAAAACACTTCTAAGTCTTCTTCAGGCATTAATGGTAATGCTGCCCTAGCCATTCTATCCCACGGTGATAAAATAGAATCAGTTAACAGATCAACAAGTATGGTGGAACGTACTGGATGTAAACCTTCGACATAACGCTCATCTTGGCTATATCGGAGTAAAAATTCCCGTTCAAACAGTTCAATCGTCTGCTCTGGCATAGCTAAGTTTAGGTGTTCCACTAATTTGACTAGAGCAATACGCGCACCATACGCCGAAGCCACCGAGACTAAACGAAGTAATTGAAATTCCTCTTTATATAACTTTTTTTCACGGACTTCATTTTTTAACTTTTTGACTTGTTCCGTTAATCTTGTGCGTAATAATTTGTTTTTATTCACAAAATAAACAAATTCCAGTAAAGGCGGTACTTCAGAAACAAAACGTCGCCAAGCGTCTTCAAAAGACAGAAAATAATGAGTCCCACTCTGGGAGACAATGTGAGGATAGAGTTCACGCGCTTCTGATTCATCTAATGCCAATTCAATCGTTTTAAATTGAATTTCAGCTCCCGATAAACTGGCACGTCGCCAATCTTCCTCACGCACTGTAATGAGCAAGTGCAAATTCTTATGGGGCGCAATTTCTCTGACGAGCTCAAGCCAATGAGTCTCGCGTGGTAAAACATCCAAATAAATCAGCATGGGGGTATTCACAACATTGACATGTTCTATCAATGCCCTAGCGATACTTAAACTATGTTGCCTATTCTCCACTAAGCGTATCGTAAACTGCCATTTTTCAGGGAAAAAATTATGGGCATAACGATAAGCTAAAGTACTTTTACCTTGCCCCGATGCACCATGAATAACTACCACGTTTTCGTTGTGGAAATGTTCATCTATTTCCTGAAGTTTATTAGGACGTATTACGTCAATACCAGCAAGGATATGCTCATAACGTGCAGCAATACCTTCATAAAATTCTTCTTTAAGCTTTTGTTCAGAGCAATTAGCAGGTGTGTCTCCTATCGGAACAATAGAAGTAAACCATTCCAGATGATGTGAAGTGCGCTCCGCAAGATAACGTCCAACACTATTAATCTTGGTGATTAGTGAATTATTGGTGATTTTTTCACTATTTTCTGATGCCCTAAAAATCCAATAGATTAAAAGTTCTAGGGCATGTTTAGGATCACCACCCGTTGGATATTTTTCCAAAATGATATTTATGTCTGGTTCCAAACAATTTTTATCAATTTGTTCAAGCGTTACTTTATGAAAAAGAGTTTCAGCATCAATTTTAGAAATGCCATGTTTGATAAGCTTACTAATTATGGATTGTCGTTCTTTACCATCATCATTCCAAGCTTTTTGCATTTCTGGACCGATAGAACCTAAACTAACTAACCTTGTGCAAGCATCAGGGTAATCTTTGACACGATCTACGGCACGGCGAAAAAAAGATTCTTTTGTTTTTTCTTTTTTAGATAAACCAGAAAAACTCAATTCTTCACTTGTTTTGACTTGAATAGCTTCTATCAATTTTCCGTATTTATCAAAAATGGCTAAATCTTCATTACCCTCTGGCTGAAAACTAAGCTGTTTTGAAGAATCCGTTGAAAGGATTTTGTGAATAGTATAAATAAATTGCCACCGAAAACCTCGGTAGGCAGATTCTGCTCCTGATGTCGTATTCATTGTTCTTAACCACAATATGCCTTTTGTTTATTTTCAATTAAAAATAGGTAGCACCGCAAGGGTGCTACAACGTTGTGTTAATAACTGTCTGGCTTTTTAACGAGTTGTTCAAATGCAACGAACCAAAACATTCACAAGGCCTATTTGTAGTCAGCAACATGCTCAAACATCACCACCCGATCCGATTCGACTTCCTGATGTTTTTCCACCGCGCCGTCGGGCCAATAAATCGTGAGTTCATCAACCTGGGTTGCCGAACCGAGCCCAAAGTGTAAATCAGATTGGTGTTGAGAAAGGTATGAGCCTTCGGTTCCGACTTGAGCGGTTTGTACC
>JAYQWI020000129.1:0-4258 GCA_035871815.2 Candidatus Parabeggiatoa communis | reverse complement strand
GAATTGAATTGCTTTATGAACGGTGGCTTAAACCTTCGGGTAATGAAGTTGCGTTCCTCTACCTACCTACCCTACCCTACGCTCGCTTTTAATTTGCACAATTACCCTTCTTTGAAATTCCTAAGCCACTTAATCTATTCTCTTTACCAACGGATATTTTAAAAGTCATGTTTCATCTGTTGGTTGGTGGCATAACCGCATTCATTGTTTAGTCCGATTATTTCAAGAGTGGTTGTGCGAAAGAGATACTGTTTTTGGGTGGGCTTGAGTCTAGTCATTAAAAACATGATTGCAACTAATTTTGTCAGCCGTAGATTTGGCCACGGAATGACACAGAAAGCACGGAATATTTCCGTGTTTTTCCGTGTTTTTCCGTGGCTTTTAATCATTGAACACCTCCATTGGTTTGGAGAGACTACTCCCAAGTTGCCCAAATTGTTAATGATTTAAACAATATTAATACCATTTTTAAACTTGTAAAGAACTCATGCAAGCAATGAATTAGTGAACTTATGAACAAAGCTGTAAAAATGAACAATCACTGTTTACGCCAGTTTTGAGTTTTAATAGAGGAAACAGCTATGAAATCTTTATTGAAAAAATACTACGAAGGTATCAACTCAGTTGCAGTCATAGGCAACTATTTGCCCCGCCAGTGCGGCATTGCGACCTTCACGACCGATCTGATATCCGCGTTGACTAGCGAAGCGCCAGAAATCAACAGTTGGAGCGTCGTCATGAACGACCAGCCCGAGGGATATCTCTATCCCGAGAAAGTCCGCTTCGAGATCAACCAGAATATCTTATCCGAATATAGCGTTGCCGCCCAGTTCATGAACATCAGCCAAGCGGATATCGTCAGTGTTCAGCACGAATTTGGGATTTTCGGCGGCGCGGCCGGCAGCCATTTGATCAAGCTGCTGGGAGAGCTGCGGATGCCCATTGTCACTACCCTGCATACGGTTCTCAAAGACCCCAAACCCGATTATCGTGAAGTAATGCTTAGGCTCGTAGATCTATCAGACAAACTGATTGTTATGAGTCACAAGGCCTTTGATATACTACAAGATGTCTATGGGGTGCCAACAGACAAGATCGTTTTTATCCACCATGGGATTCCTGATTTGCCCTTTGTTGATCCTAACTTCTACAAAGAAAAGTTCGCCGTAGAAGGAAAAAAGGTGCTGCTCACTTTTGGCTTGCTTTCGCCTACCAAAGGGATTGAGACGGTTTTGCAAGCTTTACCGAAAGTTGTGCAAAAACATCCTGATGTTGCTTATATCATCTTGGGAGCCACTCACCCCCATGTCTTAAAGGCCCAGGGCGAAGAATACCGCATCGGCCTCCAGCAGTTGGTGCGTAGGCTTGGCCTGAGCGAACATGTGATTTTCCAAAACCGTTTTGTCGAACAAGAGACACTTTATGAATTTTTAGGTGTCGCTGATATCTACATCACCCCCTATCTTGATGAAGCCCAGATCACCTCTGGTACGCTTGCTTATGCAATGGGAACCGGCAAAGCGGTTATTTCGACACCCTATTGGTATGCTAGCGAGATGCTCGACGAGGGCAGAGGCAGAATCGTGCCCTTTAATAATCCTGATGCCATGGCCGATCAAATCATCGACTTGCTGGACAATGAAACGGAGCGGCATGGGTTGCGCAAAAAGGCCTATACCTTTTGTCGTGAGGCAATCTGGAAGGAAGTCGCCCGGCAATATTTCCAAGTATTCAGCTTTGTTCAGGCCCAAAGAGCCAAAAACCCACGCCCCTACCACCTATACAAGCATGATGTCATCCCTATCACCAAATTTCTCATCCCGCCCATCAAGCTGGATCACCTGAAAACCATGACCGATGATACGGGCATTTTTCAGCATGCCATCTACACGATACCCAACCTCGATCATGGTTATTGCACCGACGACAATGCCAGAGCCTTGGTGGTTGCCGTCATGAGGAAAAAATACCTCGTTAACAATATCGCTTGGTTTGAATCCCTGAGCAGCCGCTATTTAAGCTTTCTTCACCATGCTTTCAATACAGAAACCGGACGGTTTCGCAACTTCATGAACTATTCACGGCAATGGCTTGAGGAAATCGGCTCCGAAGACTCTCATGGTAGAGCCGTTTTAGGGTTGGGCCGATCAATCGCTGTGTTGGATAATCCAGGCCAACTGGCCATGGCAACCAAGCTTTTTACCCAGTCTATCGGCTGTCTTGAAGAACTGGTTGCGGATCGTGCAATTGCCTTCGCCATTGTAGGAATACATGCCTATCTCACCCAGTTTTCCGGTGATAGCGAGGTCCGCCGAGTTCGAGATGTCCTAGCGGATAAACTGCTCCAACCATTCACTGACCAAGCCACTGAGGAGTGGCCTTGGCTAGAAGATGTCGTCACCTATAGCAACGGCAGCATACCTCAAGCTCTGTTGCTTTCCGGCCAATCGATGCAGCGCGAAGATATGATTGAAATGGGGCTACGTTCCCTCAAGTGGTTGCTCAAAATCCAGACCACCGACGGACACTTCACGCCGGTGGGAAACAACGGCTGGTATCCGAAAGGGGGCACCATGGCCCGCTTCGACCAGCAACCGATTGAGGCGAACACCATGATTGATGCCTGTGTTGAGGCTTATAACGTCACCCGCGATCTCAACTGGATCGAAAGTGCGGTCAACTGTTTCAACTGGTTTCTTGGAGATAACGACCTGAATATGCCCCTCTACGATCCCAAAACGGGCGGTTGTCGCGATGGACTTTTGGCTAATGGGATCAATCAAAATGAAGGTGCCGAGTCCTCTTTGGCTTGGTTGCTTTCCTTAATCACCATTCAAAAACTCAATGCCGATGTCATTTTAAAACAACCCACTACCAAACCTCTAACCTAATAACTTAAAGAAGAAAACATTATGCGTATTGCTATGTTATCACCGATTGCTTGGCGTGCCCCGCCTAAACATTATGGCCCTTGGGAAAGCGTCACTTCCCTTTTGACCGAGGGTTTAGTTTCCTGCGGTCATAAGGTTACCCTCTTTGCTACCGGAGATTCCCAAACCAACGGCACTCTGCATGCCGTCTGCGCTCATGGCTATGAGGAAGATCCCAGCATCTTACCCAAGGTATGGGAATGCCTACACATTTCCGAACTGTTCGAGCGAGCCGATCAGTTCGACATCATTCACAATCAGTTTGACTTCCTGCCCCTAAGCTATTCTGGCTTGGTTGACACGCCAATGCTCACGACGATCCACGGTTTTTCTTCCCCTAAAATTTTGCCCGTTTATACAAAATACAATGGGAAGACTTTCTACGTTTCGATCAGCGATGCGGATCGCGCCTCGGAATTGGACTATATCCGAACCATCCACCACGGCATTGACCTCAAACAATTTGAATTTCAGTCCGAGCCGGATGATACCCTCATCTTTTTCGGGCGTATCCACCCGGATAAAGGAGCTAAGGAAGCCTTAGAAGTTGCCAAAGCTTGTGGTAAAAAACTCATTCTCGCTGGGATCATCCAAGACGAGGACTATTTTCGCCAATACGTCGAACCCCTGTTGGATGAGCAAGAAGCGGTTTATCTGGGCAGCGTTGGCCCAGCGCAGCGCAATCAACTACTTGGCAAGGCATCCGCTCTGTTGCACTTGATCCAATTTGACGAGCCTTTTGGCCTTTCCGTGATCGAATCTATGGCTTGTGGCACCCCGGTGATTGCCTTTAATCGGGGAAGTATGCCCGAACTGATCGAAGACGGGAAGAACGGTTTTTTGGTCAAGACAAAAGAAGAAGCCATCAAAGCAATCACCCGGATTGGAGAGATTGATCGCGCAGAATGTCGTCGCAGGGTGGAACGGGACTTCACCATTGCTCGTATGACAGAACAATATATTGAGGTTTACCAACAAATCCTGAATCAGACTCAGAGGGAGGAAAGAAAGCCTTGGGGCTATTATCGTGTTTTGGCCGATCAAGCCGGCTACAAGGCCAAGGAGATCGTCGTCATGCCAAATGAGCGTTTGAGCTTGCAGCGGCATCAGCGACGTACCGAGCATTGGTATATTTTGGAAGGTCAGGCCGAGGTTACCTTAGGCGACAAAACAATGCGCTTAGGGGTCGGCGAGTCTTTGGATATCTTGAAAAAAACCCGCCATCGGGTTGCTAATCCTGGGACAACAGAATTGCGTTTCATTGAGCTACAAAGGGGCGACTATTTCGGCGAAGATGACATTGAACGTTTTGACGATGATTATGGTCG
>JAYQWI020000128.1:0-10081 GCA_035871815.2 Candidatus Parabeggiatoa communis | reverse complement strand
AACGTTTCTATTTTCAATGAATTAATCAATAAAATGAGAATTAATAGAGTGAGATCATTAAGGTAGAAATGCGACGATGAGGGCGTTTAGAAGTTGGATAAGAGAATTGATTAAAAATGCGTCGTGAACTAGAAGGATTGTATATAAGAAGGGATTTAAACCCAAATACGACTACTGTAGGAGCGATCCTGCACTAGGGGGGCACTTTGCGGTAAAATATACTCCAAACGCTTTTCGGATTTTTCAAAGGGGCAACCAATATCAATAATCTGAACGTCAGAAGTATACCTGTTTATTTGTGCTTCAGTACTTATTGAGGCAAAAATCATCACTGCGTTCTATTCCGTTTTCACTTTTAGCCAAAGTCATTTCTGATGACAGAGTCATAATAGCAAACATAGGCTGCATCCTACGCTCTTTCTTTTCAAATTGAATTCCAAACAAATCATTTGAAAAGGAGCAAAGGATGCAGCTACTGACTTGCTTACCAACTACCCCTTCAGGGTATCAAGTTCATCAACATTAATGGTATTTTTGTTACGAAATAACACCACTAAAATGGCTAAGCCAATCGCTGATTCTGCCGCGGCGACTGTCAGGATAAAGAAAACGAAAATTTGCCCGGCAATGTCTGCGTTAAAGTGAGAAAAGGCGATGAAATTTAGATTGACTGATAGCAGCATCAGTTCAATACATAATAGTATGATAATGAGGTTTTTGCGGTTCAGAAAAATACCGGCAACACTCATGCAGAATAATAGGGCACCTAAGGTGAGAAATTCGTATAACTCTGGCATACTGATTAGTCCTTTGATTCGGTTGGCATCTTGACAAGTCGAACACGATCTTCACGACGTACTTGAACTTGTTGTTCTGGTTTTTGATATTTCGCTCGCGTGTGTGGACGCATTGTTAATGCAATAGCGGCAACCATGGCGACTAATAAAATAGCGGCTGCAATCTCGAAAGGATAAACGTATTCGGTGTATAACACTTGTCCTAACAGTGTCGTGTTTGGCAAGCTTCCAGCTGCTGCGGCCATCGCGGCTTCGGGTATTTCTTTTTGCCAGGCCCAAATGACTAATATCATTTCGAGTAACATGATTGCGCCGACGAAAGCGGCTATCGGTAAATGATGAACGAAACCTTCTCGCAATTGGGAGAAATTGATGTCGAGCATCATGACAACAAACAAAAACAGTACCATGACGGCACCGACATAAACCAAAACGAGCACAATAGCCAGAAATTCAGCTTGTAAGAGTAGCCAAATCGCGGCTGAGGAAAAGAACGCTAATACGAGAAATAAAACGGCATGGACAGGATTTTTGACTGTAATGACGCGATAGGCAGAACCTATCAAGATGAAAGCAAATAAGTAGAAGATAAATGTTATCATGCTTTAAGTTCCGTTTTGACAGGAATTGAGAAGTTCAGAAGTACCGAAGCAAGCAAGGCTTGCCACCATGCCCTAAATTCGCTACACCCTAAGGGTATGTTGATTTTAAGCTTTTTTTGAACGATATTTGTCATGCTGGTTTTAGGTTATTTTTCCCTAGGTTGCACCCTCATCGTTATACACAAGCTGCATGAGATTAAAGCCCTCATGTTTCAATAGGAAAAAGCCTTTCGGTTGAATTTCCGTTCAAACTTTAGTTTTAGCTTGGCGAGTTTTTTGAGCCTTTTGCAGCGAACAATTGGCGTTCAAACTTTAGTTTGAACGTAAACCAAGACAAACTGAAGTTGAAAGGTAGAGCTAACTATCTGAAATGATTATAGGGAAAAAAATGAGGTATAACAGATAATTATTTTCAAAGAAGGGTTCGATCTAAAACCAATCTCACGCAAAGGCGCAAAGGCGCTTCAGTGCCAAGTAGAGACGCACGGCAGTGAGACGCACGGCAGTGCGTCTCTACTAAAAATGCCACCCTTTTTGAAATTATTTTTCTGAAAATCGATATCAACTTTCATCCGTTATAAACTCAGGATTTTTCTGAAAAACGATAAAATCGACTATAGTTCGAGAATAGGTTGGCCTTATAGCATCCGTAAATATCAAGAATATCAATGTTTTGAGAACTTTTCATTGATAATTGAGAACGGCTCATTGATACCTACCACCACCACAACCAAGCCCACCACTTGTTCACTCGTTTTCTTTTGACCATGTCGTTATTTTGGTAATACCGGAGTGCCCTGAGGTTACCTTCTTTGTCATATTCCTTGCTGACTCCGTTTAAGCGACCATGATCGTCAAAATCTTCGTGTATTAGCCACTTGTCCCCGGTGCTATAAAAAATGGTGGCATACACTGGTTCACCATTTTTAAAAGTCCAATCCCCTTGCACTTTTCCATTTATATGGAAACCCTTGGCACTGCCTTCTTTTTTGCCGTTGATGTAATTCCGCTCGGCTTTCTTTTGGCCACTTCGATAATAGTCAATTTCTAGCCCTTCACGTTTCCCATTCACTAAGGTACGTTGACGGAACAGTTCACCTGTTGCGTAATAGTGTATCTCATTTTCATACTTGATACCGTCTTCATATTTGAGTTCGTACTGTATATCGCCATTGTGGCGATATTCCTTTTTGGCAATTAATTTGCCAGAACGATAGACATACTCCGCTTTGAGTTCACCAGTTTCGTAATACTCTTTGGACTGGCCTTGCAATTTGCCATTCAGATAGTTGTATTTAAAAAGCAAGGCACCGTTATCATAAAACTTTTCAACTATTTCTGAGTGTGCTGTCACAGACAGAACCAGTATAATGGCAAATAAGAGCGTTTTGAGAAACGATTGCATAGCTCGATCCTGTTCTTAAAAAGTTGGACTTTCAAAGCCCATTAGGTGATTCGCTCTCTGTTGATAACCTTGACGGGTTACAACTAGAGTCCAGGTTGAGGAGTCTCAACCGTTTGGTGCGATAACACACTACGAATAGCCATAGTAAATGACACTCGGTCAAGCCGTGAAATGAACACCGAGGTGTTCATTTACTAATCAAGTCTACTGAACTACCCGCTTAAAGGGTAAAACGTTTACCCGAAAATCATCTTACCTTTTAAAGAGTAGAGAATCAACCTCCCCAAAATGTTTCACTTTGGAGCAAATTGGCTAATAATTGCCGTGTCTGCTCCTTAAAGTAAACAAGACAAACAACACGGGTGATTTAGCGATAACTGGCATCAAGGGCTCTATCACCAGCTAACTGCTGTTCTAGTTCGTCACCAGCTGCTAAGAGTTTTGCCTTAGTCATCAACAAATCACCACGTTGTTCTCCGTGGTACTCAAAAATCCGTGTTTCAACAATAGAATCGACTGGACAAGATTCTTCACAGAAACCACAAAAGATACACTTGGTTAAGTCAATGTCATAACGGGTAGTACGGCGTGTTCCGTCTTCACGGGGGGCCGCTTCAATGGTAATGGCTAACGCTGGGCACACCGCTTCACACAGTTTACAGGCAATACAACGTTCTTCGCCATTAGGATAACGGCGCAACGCATGTCGTCCTCGAAAACGATGTGATTGGGGTGTTTTCTCATCAGGGTATTGCACCGTGATTTTTCTATCAAATAAATATCGACCCGTTAGCCTGAGTCCTTTAATCAGTTCCCACAAAAACAGGGTTTTGATGTAATTGGCAATGGCATTTTTCATGTTCACCTCACGCAAACCATGGTGGCAGTTTCATCAATATCAATAAACCCAGTACGACTATCCATACTAACGTAATGGGAATAAAAACTTTCCAGCCTAAACGCATGATTTGATCATAACGGTAACGTGGAAAAGTGGCCCGGATCCAGAGGAAAAAGAATAAGAAAACAGAAACTTTAGCGACAAACCAGAAGAAACCGGGTACCCAAGAAAACAAGTCTTCTATGTAGGGTATGCCCTGAAAAGGGGATAACCAGCCGCCTAAAAACATGAGGGTTGCCAAGGCAGAGATTAAAATCATGTTGGCATATTCCGCCAGAAAGAAGACGGCAAATAGCATCCCGGAATATTCGACATGAAAACCGGCCACGATTTCCGATTCGCCTTCAGCGACATCAAAGGGGGCGCGGTTGGTTTCTGCCACACCCGAAATAAAATACACGATAAATAAGGGTAACAATGGCAACCAAAACCAATGCAAAAAGCTACCCTTTTGGGCTGCCACAATATCGCTAAGGTTTAAACTCCCTGCGGCCATTAAGACACCGACTAAGGCAAAGCCCATTGCGATTTCATAAGAGACAATTTGGGCAGCAGAGCGCAGTGAACCTAAAAAAGCATATTTAGAATTAGAGGCCCATCCCGCAATGATAACGCCATACACGCTAATAGAAGTCATGGCAAGGATGTATAGCAAAGCGGCATTGATATTAGAGAGGACCCAACCTTCTGCAAAAGGCACAACGGCCCAAGCTGCTAAAGCGGGTGCCATCACCAACATGGGGGCAATCACAAACAAAAAACGGTTGGCATTTGAAGGAATAATAATTTCCTTAAACATCAACTTCACCGCATCAGCAATCGGCTGTCCTAAACCGCGCAAATTTCCTAGAACGGGTAGGGCCGACCATAAATTAACCCGATTCGGGCCAATACGTACTTGCATGTAGCCAATGATTTTGCGTTCTGCATAAGTCAAGTAGGCTACACACAGCATTAAGGGTATAACAATGATTAAAATATAAATCACTGTCGTAATCAAATAAAGCAAGGCTTCCATGATTCAGTTATCAGTTATCAGTTGTAGGTGGGTAGGAGCGAGGCGGTACCTTTGGGAAGCGACGCTAAACCCACCATTTATCTCAAATTGATCTCAAAAATAAAAACGCCTCTTTTATCATTGTCGGGTGGGTGGAAGCGAAGCGGTACCTTCGGGAAGCTATGCTAAACCCACCATTTATCATCTCAAAAAATAAAAACGGATAAATCATTGATAAAAAAAACGTTTTAACGTCTGATGTTCAGGAGTACAATCTTAAAAATCTGTTCAAAATCAAAAATTAAGTGGCAGCACTCAGTTCAATTTGTCCATGCCAAGCCCCCAATTCAAGGTTAGCCATTTGTCCAGCGTAAATTAAGACACAGTCATCAGGAACGCGATCATCATGCACCATTGGCAAAATCACCTTTGTACCCTTATATTGAACTTGGACTTCAGCCGCTTCCCCTAAATTTTGGTATGCCTTAGCATTGAGATGTACACCCGAAGCTATTTTAGCATCTTGTGTGACTTGTAATGCACCAGCACGGCGCACCAAAGCATCAACCGAATAAATCGGCATTTCTGTGATGCGTTGCAATCCCTTGGCTTCATTCAACGTTAAGCTATCTGGTATTTGCCACCCCGCTTTATTATTGGCCGTTTTATCGCCGACTTGTTGACGCAATTCATCGCGCACCTGATCGGAGGCCATGTAATTGAATCCTTCAAGCTCAAATAAATTACCTAAAACCCGTAAAATTTTCCATGCTGGACGCGCTTCACCTGGTGGGCTGACGATACCGCGAAAACTTTGCCATAATCCCTCACCATTGACATAAGTCCCTGATGTTTCTACAAATAAAGCGATTGGCAAGATCACATCGGCATAACTTTCCATTGTCGGTGTCTGGTAGGCGCTTAACGAAACCACAAAATCGGCCTTTTTCAGCGCCGCTAACGCGGCCGCGCCATCCCAACTGTCCAATTCCGGTTCAAGTCCCAGTAAGACATAGCCTTTCAGGCCCTCAGTGAGCATAGTGTGTGCGTCCAATCCGGCCGCCTTGATCGGCTCGCCCGCCGGCCCACGATGGGGTAAGACACCCGCTAACCAAGCACCCGCACTATTGTTCGCCTCTCCCAAATACCCCACTGTGGCAACACTCAATTTCGCAATCAAAGCCGCTAAAGCGCGAATGACTGAAAACTGTGGATGTGCCGTCGCCAAATGACCTAACAACACTATCCGCTTATCACCCATTTGTAGAGATTGGGCTATCGCACGTTGACTGTCATTGACTGACACTTCCGCCAATAACGTTACCATACTGCTTGGAATCAATGCGTTTTCTGCCAATAATGCTTTAGCAATCCCAGCTAAATTGTCCACAAAACGCATCGGTGCGACAATCATTTTTTCCGCAATGGGAAAATTAAAGTCATAATCGATCGGATTGAGCAACATCACTTTTGCACCACGTAAAGTCGCTTGACGCAAGCGATGATTAAGCAACGGTTGCTCTTTGCGAAGATGCGAGCCAATCACTAAAACGCTATCACACTGTTCAAAATCGGTAATCGCTTGACCTAAATAAGGAAATAACGGGGCCTCATCTTGATCACTGAAATCAACTTGACGGAGTCTATGATCAATATTTTGATTACCGATACCCCGCATCAGTTTTTGTAATAAATACAATTCTTCCACAGTCGCCGTGGGCGACGCTAAGGCACCAATTGACGTGTTTTGATGTGCATCTAGAGTACGCTTCAAGCCCTCAGCCGCGAACGCTAAAGCTTTTTCCCAATCAGCACTTTGCCAAGTGCCCTCTATTTTAATCATCGGCGTGGTTAAACGATCTTTAGCCGTTAAACCTTCATAACTAAAGCGATCCCGATCAGAAATCCACACCTCATTGATGGCCTCATTTTCTTTTGGTGCCACCCGCATTACTTGATTGCGACGAATATGCACAGAAATATTAGAACCCAGCGCATCATGTGGCGCAATCGTCTCATCTTGCTGCATTTCCCAAGCGCGAGCGGCAAAACGGAACGGTTTAGAAGTCAAGGCCCCAACGGGACACAAATCGATCATATTACCTGATAATTCTGAGGCGACATTTTTTTCGACATAAGTCCCAATTTGAGTATGTTCACCACGCCCTGGTGTCCCCATTTCTTGGATACCGCTAATTTCTTGACTAAAACGCACACAACGAGTGCAATGGATACAGCGCGTCATATCAGTGGCAATCAATGGCCCTAAGTTTTTACTTAGCACAACACGCTTACCTTCCTGATAACGCGAAATATCCTGGCCATAACCCAAAGCGATATCTTGCAACTCACACTCACCGCCCTGATCACAAATAGGACAATCTAAAGGGTGATTAATCAACAAAAATTCCATCACCGCTTTTTGAGCCGTGAGTGCTTTTTCAGAGCGCGTAAATACCTTCATCCCGTCCATAACCGGCGTAGCACAGGCTGGCATCGGTTTCGGCGCTTTTTCTACATCAACCAAGCACATTCGGCAATTAGCCGCCACCGACAATTTTTTATGAAAACAGAAACGAGGGATATCTATCCCATTCGCATCCGTTATTTCAATCAGCATTTGACCGGCTTCAGCTTGGTAAGGTTTACCGTCTATTTCAATTGTTACCATTATTTTTTATCAACCTATATAATATAACGATGTGATCCGGAGTCCAGTCGAATTAGACCGAATGAAAAATGAAAAATGAACGGCGAATTTGTATTGTGTTATATTAATAAATCAAATTCAGAAAAGGCAATCACAAGGAATTGCCCCAGCACAATCTTAATTAGAAAGGGCAATCCTTTATGAAAGGGCAACCACAAACAATTACCCATACAATATTAATGCTTGTAGGGCAATCCATAAGCTTGCCTCTTTATAGTACATTATCACGGATTTTCGCAAATAATGTAAAGATCGTAATCTTAACCCTTTAGCATATCCGTTTTTTATATTAGATTGTCGTTTGTTAAGTACAACGAATTATGGGGATAAACGAATTGCTTGGCAAAACAACTGTTTTTATTTTAAACCCTTATGCTCTCCACACGCCTAGATTTTTATCAATAGAGCATCGATCAAAACGATTAAGCAAAAACAGTGGCCTGAAAACGAAAAGTTGATACCTTGTAAGTCGTTGATTTGTGGTTCCACGTCGGTGTTTTGTGTTTGCACGTCGGTGTTTTGCAAGTTCCTCAATAGTTAAATATTAATTCGTTTATCCCCATAATTCGTTGTACTTCAGCAATTATAATATTAATTCGTTTATCCCCATAATTCGTTGTACTCCAATAATTCATTTATCCTTCGTTACGTTGTACTCAGAGGCATTGTAAATATAAAGTTTGAGAATAACTGATATCTTGTTTTACACTAAACAACTCAGTAATATGACATAACAACCCCAAATGGTTTGTCATTTTAGAATATATTTAATCAATTCTGTAGTAATCTAACAAGATGTAAAAAATGGGCATCGTGCGAATCACTTGATATCAATTAAAAATGGATATGATCATTGATAATTGTTCATTGATTTAAAACCCATCATTTCAACATCCAATAGATTACTATAGCTTTTTCATTTTTCATAAGTCCAATAACTGATAACTGATAACTTGATATGACAGATTTATCCATACTAAGTGTACTGATTTGGTTACCCATTCTCGGTGGAATATGGGTACTCATTGTCGGAGACAAACAGGCCGCCACCGCGCGGCCGATTGCCTTAACGGTATCATTACTCACCTTTTTATTGTCATTACCGCTGTATTTTGAATTTAACACCACCACAGCGGCCATGCAATTCACCGAGCAACTCGCTTGGATTCCGGCCTTTGGCATTAACTACCACTTAGGCGTGGATGGTTTCTCGATGCCATTGATTATACTCACCACGTTCACAACTGTCTTAGTCGTCTTAGCCGGATGGGAAGTGATCCAACATAAACCGGCACAATACATGGCCGCCTTTCTCATCATGGAAGGCCTGATGAATGGCGTATTTTCTTCCCTAGACGCGATTTTATTTTACGTCTTTTGGGAAGCCATGCTGATACCCATGTTTATCATCATTGGCGTATGGGGCGGCCCACGGCGCGTCTACGCCACCATCAAGTTTTTTCTCTACACCTTTTTAGGCTCCGTCTTGATGCTAGTGGCCTTATTATATCTTTATTCACAATCGGGTAGTTTTAGCATATTAGACTACCACGCCATGCCAATTGCGCTAGAAGCGCAAAAATGGATTTTCATAGCCTTCTTAATCGCCTTTGCCGTCAAAGTGCCTATGTGGCCAGTACATACTTGGTTACCCGATGCCCACGTCGAGGCCCCAACAGGCGGGTCGGTGATTCTAGCGGCGCTGATGTTAAAAATGGGCGGCTATGGCTTTTTACGCTTTAGCTTACCCATCACCCCCGATGCCAGTCGCGAATTAGATTGGTTCATTATAGCCCTCTCCTTAATTGCCATTATCTACATTTCTTTCGTCGCCATTGTGCAGAAAGACATGAAAAAACTCATCGCCTATTCCTCCATTTCCCACATGGGATTTGCGACACTGGGCTTTTTCATTGGCTTTATGATTTACAACAACACGGGCTCAATAGATGGCGGTGTCATGGCAATGGAAGGGGGCATGGTGCAAATGATATCACACGGTTTTATTTCAGGGGCCTTATTTCTCTGTGTCGGCGTACTCTATGATCGCTTACACAGTCGCCAAATTGGCGACTACGGCGGTGTCGCGAACACCATGCCCCGCTTTGCGCTATTCGCAGTCTTGTTCGCCATGGCGAACTCAGGGCTACCGGGAACCTCTGGATTTGTAGGCGAATTTTTAGTCATCTTGGCCTCATTCAAAGCCCATTTTTGGATAGCCTTCGCAGCCGCCAGCATTATGATCTTAGGCGCAGCCTACACCTTATGGATGGTCAAACGAGTGATTTTTGGGAAAGTCGCGAATGACGGCGTTGCCGGTCTAAAAGATATCAATCGACGTGAAACCCTCATTCTGACAGTTCTAGCCATAGCCGTCTTACTATTTGGCATTTGGCCCGCACCGATGTTAGAAGTCATGGATGCCACTGTGCAGAATTTATTGCAACATATTGTACAGTCGAAAGTGCCAGTGATGTAATCGCTTTGTAATTCACCGAAATATTAAACGAACTTTTTTTAACGCAAGAGGCGCAAGAGACGCAAAGAGTTTTCTGTTTTGAGACAGACTCTTTAGCGTCTTTTGCGCCTTTTGCGCCTTTTGCGTTTATTATTAAAAAATAAAGTCAGATTAATTGCTAAAAAGGAATTTTAATTATGGGTACCATAAC
>JAYQWI020000127.1:0-9029 GCA_035871815.2 Candidatus Parabeggiatoa communis | reverse complement strand
TTGTCATCATTAACTTTTTATTTTGAGCCTCTTGCAAAACTATTGGCATACAACCAACAATCAATCAGTTATACTATTCAGTCTCTCTATAATCTCTTGTTTTCTGGTTTTGGTAGAACGTTTTGCAATGCTCTCTTTTATCTTTTTGACAGAATTGAACTCAAAATTAATAATGAACTGATGAACGACTGTTTTTGGATTTTTGACAGACTGTAAGTCGTTTAAACTATTTCTTTGTTTTGACACTTGTTTTTTTTTAAGGTATTGAGTAATCAATACTTTAGCCAATTTCGTCATTAGCGAAGCAAAGCTACGGTTCAAAAGAAGCCATTCACAAAGTGATTTAGCTTCGCAGACCTGCGGTTCCAGGCAAACGTTTTTGCGCGCAAAAACGTTTGCTTGGAAAAGTGATAGGAGATTTAAAAAAAACGAAGACTGATTCAATGGTTTGATGATATTTCATTTTAGATTTTTGGCAACCGATTTAAATTCGGCTGGAAAACCAATATTTTACATCAGGTTACGAATCCTGAACGGCGAATAGGTATGGTATTTGATAAAAGAAAAAAAACGATGTTTTACTTTGTCGCTAAAATTGATAATCAACTCTCTATTCGCGATTTACGCCTTAAAATTCGCAACAACGGTTTTAATCATGAATCTAACATCTGTTATTCACGATGGATATTGAATTCAGAATAAAAAACTTGATTTCACGCTTTCAGGCTAAAGTTTTTGCGCTCAAAAACTTTGGTGTGAAACATTGAATTAAAAAATAAATAATTAATTGATTGTGAGAATATGATAGTGTCTTCAATAACTCAAACTAAGGCTGAAGTCCAAAAATTGATTAAACAGTATAATCAACTACAACAAGAGGCTAAAACGGCTGATGCAAATGAAGCGACACGTAAAGTCACTCAAGCTGAAAAACTGGTTTCGCAAATCAACACATTGCAGTCTGCTCTCAGTAAAACAAAAACTAAAGAAATTGTCGCGAAACAAGTCACTCAACCTGTCAGTACCCACTCGGAAGTCGGTACGGTTCAAGAGAGTCAACGCTCTGAATTGCAAGATAAAAAAAGAATTGAGTTTGAGGAACGTATCAACCGTATTGAATTGGCTCAAAAAAGAACCCGCCTTCAAATTGAACAACTTAACCTAGCTAAAGCAGAACTGGAACATTTACAAATTGAAGCTGAAAACGCAGCAACTGTGGCCCAAAAACAGGCTGTAGAAGTTGTTCAGCCACAAACACAACTGCTTAAGCTAAATGAAGAACTTGAGTTGAGAAATACACAATATCAAAGTCTCCAAAAAGAACTTGATGGGGTTCGCAAACAAGCACAAAAAGATACTGATTTGCTTCGGGAAGAACGTGATGCTGCACAGGAAAGACAGAAGCAATTAGAAAAAGAAAAAATGAACTTATTACGTTATGGTGGTAGTGGTGATCGTGGGTTTTTTAATGGATTGGCGATAGGTGCTGGATTAGGCATTTTAGGTATTGCAACACTTGCTGTCGTTATTTTTAAAACACCTTGGTTGGATGAAGTCGTTTGTTATTTAAAAGATTACCCAACCTCCTGTTCTTTTCAAGTTTCCACCACAATACCACGGGTTGAAGATGAAAAATAGTTTAGTCAAAAACCGAAGCGCAATAAGTGTAACCTTTAAATATCGTTGTAGTGACGTATTGTCAAATTGCTCTGACTTTATCACAGATGTTCAAAGTCATTCTTGGCTTACGTGCGTGTCTTCGTTCGAGGTACAGACACTCTGCGTGTGTCTAGCTGCCTTGCACCATAAGATTTTACTTAGAAGTAACTAATTGCGAGAATACGATTGTGTCTTCAATAACTCAGGCCAAGGCTGAAGCTCAAAAGCTTATAAAGCGGTATAACCTATTACAGGCCGAAGCCAAAACGGCAGATTCGGCTGAAGCAGCGCGTAAAGCGGCCGAAGCTGATAAACTGGTTTCACAAATCAGTGCGCTGCAATTAGCTATCACAAAACTTCAGGCTAAAGATAGAGAAACGACGCTCCAAAAAAACAAAGAACCTGTGGCCGCCAGCAAGAAAAAGGGAGCGAACCAAACAGCTGGAAGAAGCCCTACTGAAGAAATTAAACGGGTCAGTTCTGAGAAAGCTGTACTTGATACGCGCATTAACCGTCTTGAAGAGGCCCAGAAAAAAACCCGCGCACAAATAGAACAGCTTACTCGTGCAAAAGCGGAACTCACACGCTTAAAGCGTCAAGCTGAACAAAGTGTGGCAACAGTTGCTCAAGCACGCCGTACTAATGACGAAAAGTTACAACAAGAATTGGCTAAGTTGATTGATAAAAAAGAGGCTGAACACCAATCTCTCAAGCTAGAACTTGATGTCGTCCGTCAACAAGCTCACAAAGATGCTGAATTGCTTAAAGTGCAACGCGATGCTGCACGCGCTATGATGGAAAGACAAAAACAGTTAGAAAAAGAACAATCGCTTACCATGCAGCGTCGTCGAAGCCATAAAGGCTGGTTGGTAATGGTGACTAGCGTTGCTATTTTTGCACTGATATTGGGAATCTTACTGGCTTTATTGTTCGTGCCAAGCACGCTTGTCACGCCACCTGTTGTTGAAAATGAGAAAAAAGAAACGCCAAACAGCAATAATGATTCTGCTAGTATGTTATCCCAAGAACAGATGACTGACTTTAATACAATGGAAACGTATCGTGATAGGCTCAAAGATGCCCAAGGCCCCTTAATGGTCAAGCTGCCAGGGGGCACGTTTAAGATGGGTAGCAACAGTTCAAGCACTTACTATGATGAACGCCCACAACATAAAGTCACATTGCAAAGTTTCTCTATCAGTCAATATGAAGTGACGTTTGAAGAGTATGACTGGTTCGCCGGCGCGACGGGTCGCCCCTTGCCGGAAGATAATGGCTGGGGAAGAGGTAGGCAACCTGTTATCAATGTTTCTTGGAATGATGCGATAGATTATACCCAATGGCTGAGCGAGCAAACGGGCTATAATTATCGGCTACCTAGCGAAAGAGAATGGGAATATGGGGCAAATGCTGGTGTTGATAAAGCTTATTGGTGGGGTTATCAACTGAAAAAAAACAAAGCGAATTGTAGTGTTTGTGGTAGCCAATGGGATGGAAGACAAACGGCACCGGTGGGTAGTTTTCCACCTAATCCTTTTGGCCTATACGATACCATCGGCAATGTTTTAGAATGGACGAACTCATGCTTCCATTCCAGTTACCGAGGTGCGCCTAGCACCGGACACCTCTGGAAAGGGGGCGATTGTTCAAAACAGATCGCACGCGGCAGTTCCTTCAGAAGCAATCTCAAGGCGCTACGTAAAACGGTAAGACATAAGTTCAGTCCAAATACTCGTATAGAAAGTCTTGGATTCAGGGTCGTGCGTGTGGAGGAGTGAATTGTGATACTTCATTCCTTCGTAATACTTCGTTCCAAAGTCATTGTGAATTGATTTAAATTGTAAACCGAAGGTCAACTTCGTTAAGTGTGAAGCGAAAGTCAACGACGTTAATTGATAATGGATAACGGATTACTCTTCGCTAGGAATACATTCACCGGCACAGGGTAGGGTAAAAACGTGTTTATCTTCCAATCGTAACGCCGTTAATGCTCCACCCCATAAACAGCCTGTATCAAGTGCATAGACACCCTTATCCACATAATAACCGAGTGTTGACCAGTGTCCAAAAATAATCTGCATGTCACGACTCTCTCGCTGGGGCCACCAAAACCAAGGCCTTTCTTCATCTTGATTATTGAGATCAAGCGAAGGTGCGCCCTTTTTTTTCAGGGCTAATTTGCCTTTGCTATTGCAGTAGCGTAAGCGTGTAAAACAATTGGTGATAAAACGTAACCTATCCCATCTTTTGAGTTTATCTGACCATTTTTTGGGCTCATTGCCGTAAAGATTAGCAAAATAATCTCGGTATTGTGAACCCCGTAAAGCTTCCTCAACTTCTGCCGCACAGTGACGCGCTTGTAATAAATCCCATTGTGGTGGTAGGCCGGCATGAATCAGGGTTAAGCCTAGATCAGCATCGTGATGGAGAAAAGGACGACGACGTAGCCACGTCAACAAGTCTTCTCGATCTGGTGCTTCTAATATGGGCGTGAGCGTATCCCCTGGTTTAAGATAGTCAGTATAACCCTCTGCAATAGCCAGTAGATGTAAATCATGATTACCCAAAACGACAACAGCACGTTCTTTTAAGGCTTTAAAAAAACGTAACACTTCCAAAGAGTTGGGCCCACGATTGACTAAATCACCAGTACACCACAAGACATCTTTTACAGCATCAAACTGGATCAGTTTCAGTAAAGAGTGTAATTCTGTATAACAGCCTTGTATATCACCAATAGCATAAGTTGACATGTCAGTTATCAGTTATCAGTTATCAGTTATCAGTTATCAAGGCAATTCAAACAAAATTGGGGAATTGGAATTGGAATCAAGATGAATTTTGAGAGGAAATTTGAGGCGTGAAGGGTTCATTAAACACTTAAAACCGAACCACTTACTTATCAAGAAGAGATAAAAAGGAATGGGGTGAACGATGGGACTTGAACCCACGACCACTGGAATCACAATCCAGGGCTCTACCAACTGAGCTACGCTCACCATAATAACGCAGAAAATTTTTTTGCCAAATTCATTAATATATATAATTATACGCGCCCGGCAGGACTTGAACCTGCTACCCTCGGCTTCATACCACTATAGTTTTCACTACCAAAACGAGGGTTTTGTTTGTGGTCTGGACCATATCTTTGCCATCTCAGGCATGGTGCGTATGGCCTCTACGGAACCCGGCGTTCATCAGTTGATGACACGACCAAATAGCTACCTGCAAATTTATTAATAATTACTGCTAATTAACAATTCACCCCTTCACCATCCTCTCGGTTTCCTCGGTATTGCCATTTGACAGGTTTCACCGATATAGCACCATCCACCCTAACGGTTCCATTTTCCCGTTACGGGTCCAATTTTTTATTGCATTAATAATTAATTAGAAGGCCGATGCTCTATCCAGATGAGCTACGGGCGCATTTTATAAAATTCTTTCTATATATAAAAAATGGTCGGGGTAGAGGGATTCGAACCCCCGACACCCTGCTCCCAAAGCAGGTGCGCTACCAGGCTGCGCTATACCCCGATTTAATAGTGACAATGCTTGTGTCAAAAGAGGGCGCAATGATACCGACCTCATTTTAAGAAGTCAACCCCTTTTTCAATTATCACATCAATTATCAATGAACTGTCCACCAATAGGGCAACTATTTTCAGAAAGAATGAAAAATGAAGAGTAATAATTAACAATTCATAAATAATAATTCATAAATAATAATTTCGTTTCACAATTCACACTGCCTCCGATTTTCTCATCAATACTAAATGCCCATAACCTAATTTGGCATAGCCACGATGCCCGCTTTGAAAATTGAGATTCGACAATGTGTCAGGTTTATCGGCATGCGGTGTCGATGAACCATACCAACCGGATGATAGGATATGGGGGAAATAGCGTTTATCCAGTGGATTCTGTGGATTCACTAAGGTTTCTAATTCGGTTATCGTCGGCACACGCCAATCACAATACCCCGCTAATGACATCTCATTGATAGCGGCCCGGTAAGCCAACGTATCACAATGACACCCTTGACATATTCCCCCATTTTCTTTACCGACAAATTCAGTCTCAGGCGCGTACCAAGTATAAGTATGTTGGCTATCTTGTAAGCCGCCATCATTGGTTTTGATTTCCCAAAACAAACCGCTTTCATTATCCAGAATCGCTGCCCAATGTGTCGCGTCATCCGCTAATGTTTCTCCCGATGTGCCTAACTTGGTAAAGCGATAACGGCGTTGGTAAATATCGGTTCTCAATTGTTTAACGGTTTCAAAAATCGCGACTAAAGTTTGATTCATCTGATCTAATCGCTCAACAATCGGATCATCTTGAGACTTTTGTGGCGGTTTCGCCTGTAAAACCGATAATAACACCGACAACCCCATACCCATGATGGAAGTCGAAAACGCAAGTTTCAAACCTTCCAATAACTGCGGCACACTGGCCGCAATATTTTGAGTATTAAATGCCCACAATCCCAACATAATGCCAACAAACGTACCTAATACGCCCAAACTGACAATAATCGATTTATAATCAACATGTTGATCACGGCGAAAACTGCGCCAATCTTGAAGCGCAAGCCATGACATTAAGGCGGTAAATAGGATGATCAGTATGGTTTCTGTTGTCATAGTGTAATCCTTAATCTTTGCGTCTTTGCGTTTTTGCGTGAGATATCATTGATAATTGCTCAGTGATCATTAACACTGCGTGAACGTTCTAAAATTTGGTACAATTTTTTTTCTGCCCTCGTCACCACTCGAAATTCAACCCGACGAGATTTATCCGCATTTTCTGAACCATCCCCATTACGAATCAATTTAGCAAACGATAACCCATTCGCACGCAGCACCAATTGCAACCAATCCCGTTGTCGCGCTGAATGCTGTAATAACGCATAACAATACGTCAAAGTTGACAAAGCGCGTCGTTGTGACAATTCAACGTTTTTCAAATAGCGCATCGCCACATCATCAGTCTTGATCCAATCACTCGACGTATGCCCCTCAATTCTTATCGCTTCAATCTCATCACGATAACGTTCTAAAATACCCGCATAACGTGGGAAAAAATCCGATAAAATCGTTTTAAAACGAGGCCGCAAAGTACTTTTACCTAATTTAAACAACACTTTAGGCGCATTAAAGCGCACCGTATTATCCGTCAAAATATCCGCATTCCAACGTTTTAAATCCGACTCAAATTCTTGTAGCAACTCCAAATGCAACAATTGACGACTACGTTCCGCCATTTCTGCAATTTCAGCCATTGCATTTCTTTGTCGCTCAATTTCATTCTTTTGTTGTTCAATTTCATTTTTTTGCTGTTCAATGTTATCTTTTGAACGCTGAACATCCAACATAAACACAATGGCAATAAATAAAAACACCATCATCAAACCCGACATCATATCAGCAATGCTTAAATATTCTTTGTTCATGATTATTGACATCTAGGGTGGGTCACTTTGAAAAAATCCTTGCGTCTCTTGCGCCTCTAGCGCCTCTTGCGTTATTTTTCTTTGAATTTGAGTATAATTGATGTTCTCATGTAGCGTGGGTAACCTCTTTATATTGCCCACCCTTAAATAATTTAAATTCAAATTAAATCAAATAACATTTTACTATGATCGACACCATCATTACGATAGTTGACGTATTAGCTGCCACTTACGATGCCTCTAAATGTATCAGTAGCCTCATGTTCGGCAACAAACAAGACAAATACTTACAACAAATCGCCACCGACATGAAAGACATGAAAGTCCATATTGAGCGACTGTCAGACACCATTTTATACGCCGTCAATTTAGATGGCGTACACACCCTTGACACCCATAAACCACAATATTTCAACGACTTACGCGAAATACGCCAACTTTTAGAACCCCTGCAACACCTACAGAAAGAACCCCTGCTCGCCTCGGCCATGATATCAGCACCACCCCCAATGGTGTTAAAAAATCCGCGTCATGTCTTGCAAGACATCTCACCATTAGAATACATCACGATTCCAATCGTTGATCATCCGTGGGAACCGATGTTATTTCAAGAGAAGGGCATTTATTATGTGGGTTGGCAAACGCCAAACTCTTTAGCCAAATTAGGTTGCCAATATCCCTCACACTGGGCACTCAATAACAATGTTTTGCCGCAAAACCAATTAGCCGAAAGTCACCCCTTGGTATTACATCCCAACAAACCCAAGCCCGATGAACCCAAATCCCCCAATAAACGGAAATCAGGGAAATCAAAAGGGGGCACAAAACCCTCCGCAAAACTTGATAAGGTATTTCGTGATCCCTTAAAAGACGGAGGAGAAGGGCCTGAAATGATCATTATTCCTGCTGGCAGATTTCGGATGGGCGATATTCGGAACACAGGCAGTGCTAATGAAAAGCCAGTACATCAAGTCTCAGTAAAAAGCTTTGCTATGGGGCGTTATCCGATTACCTTTGCTGAATATGACTTATTTTGTGAAGCCAAGAATAGAGAGAAACCCAGTGAACGGGGATTGGGGCGGGATGATAATCGTCCAGTAATCAATGTGTCTTGGGACGATGCCGTGGCTTATCTCAACTGGCTAACAGCGCAAACCGGCAAACCCTATCGTTTACCCAGTGAAGCCGAGTGGGAATATGCCGCCCGTGCGGGTACTGATACCGATTATTGGTGGGGGAATGAAATCGGTCAAAATCGTGCCAATTGTAGAGACAGTGGATGGGGTGGTAAAAAAACTTCCCCAGTCGGTTCTTTTGAAGCAAATCCCTTTGGTTTATATGATACCGTAGGCAACGTTTGGGAATGGTGTGCCGATCCTTGGCATGAGAATTATGAAAAAGCACCTACTGATGGCCATATTTGGCAAAAAGCGGGTGAAAATCGACGACTGCTTCGTGGCGGCTCGTTCCTCGTCGACCCGAACTACTGTCGTGCTGCTATTCGTAACAGGGTATCGTCGGGCAACTACAACGGGAACAGGGGCTTTCGTGGTTGCGCGGACTTAGCACTGTAACCTATTGATTTTTAGCACTTTACTCTTTTAGTCTTTTATCTTTTTCACTTTTGAAAGGCTATCGTTTGCTAAAGTGTTATTTTTTAAGGTTAGATTTAAGGTTGGGTTTTTCGGCCCGCGCCCTGCCCGGGCCGCGATTTTTTTTGAGGCCTAGAGTTTTTAGCGCGAAGCGCGAAGCGTGAGATAAATCTCACCCCAAGGCGCTTCGGCGCAAAGATTAAATCAGCGGTGTCATGATAATCAGTTAAATCAGCGTTCTATTTTTTTTACGGTTGATTAACGCAACTGATAACTGATAACTGATAACTGATAACTGATAACTGATAGGGTGGGCTAGAGAC
>JAYQWI020000126.1:0-3620 GCA_035871815.2 Candidatus Parabeggiatoa communis | reverse complement strand
CTTCAAAGGGCGTTTGAGTAACACCAAATACCTCATCAGTATCCACTCCGGTAAAACGATCACCGGCCGTCAAGGCCTTCAATTGATCGGCCGTAAAAGGTGGTTTGCGACTGAAGACAGCATAGAGCTTTAACAGTCCATAAAAAAGCCAATAAGGAATATGAATAATCCAAGTTTTCAATTGTTTCGCTTTTTTGATTGTTCGGATTATATCAATATAATCTACTTGTTCGTGGCCCACGACATCATAAACCGCACCATCCGGTTGATTTTCTATACAATGAATAATCATCAAACAAAAGTCCTTATTATACAACGGCTGCCGCATATAACGACCGTCTCCAGGAATAGGAAACACGGGCACCCAAGCCATAAAACGCGATAACCAACCCAAATGTTTTGGATCAAACCAACCAAACATGAGCGTTGGACGCAAAACACAATGTTGAATACCACTAGAAACAACCATTTCCTCCTGTTGTTTTTTAGTCCGCGTGTAATCATCATCCGCTATAGAATTGACTACAGAAGAGCTAATGTGAACGAGATAAGGTACCTTGTGCAGACGCATCGCCTCTAAAATACAAGCTGTTGAATCAATATTATTACGAATAAACAAAGTCGCATTTTTCCCCGTAATTTGTGCTTGAAGCATCACCACACAAGTCCCCTCTGCAAACGCATTTTGCCAATCCCCCCCTTCAGCGAGATCAGCTAAAATCGTTTCAACATCAGGATGTAATTGTTTAATGACATTCAAATTATAGGTATGTTTATCAATCGCCACCAAATGACGATAACCTTTTTCTTTAAGTTGCACAATCAAATTTTGTCCAACTAAACCGGCCGCTCCAGTTAAGATGATTTTATCTTGTTTTGTCATAATATTATTAATTAAATGCTTATTAACAAGAATGTAGATGATTTATTTAAGATCAAAAGGACGAACACGTAGGGGCGAAGCTACGTGTTCGCCCTCAAATTGAACCTCGAATAGCGTTCACAGAGGAACACAAAGGATCACAAAGGGTATTTTTGTATTCACATGCCCATCAAGGAAGAATTAAATTTGTTGTTTAACACGCTCATCTATTGGATAGGGCGTGACTTCAAATTCGCTTACACTAAACTCAATGGTGTTTTGAAAAAGATATTGCAACCAATCGGGTTTGATCACAACACGTAAAGTGGCAACCTGTTTCAGTGGTTGATTCTTATACCATTTTTTCAAATCAGCCTGAGTTAAAATCAAGGGATTGATCACAAAACCTGATTTCGTCATTTTAGGAATAATCCGATAGGACATTTTCGTACCCTCTGTCGTACCGATTTCCATATAGATTTCGGGGAATCTATAGACGAGTGAATACAGTCTGCCCAAAAAAGACTTGCGGATATCTAAACTTAACAGAAGGGGTTTATGACTCCAAGAACGAATATCAACTTGTTCACCTATTTTCATCTCTTGTGTCAACAGATTTTTGCCTTCAGAAACCATACCTTGTCCACGCGGAGAACGCTTGAGCAATAAGTACCCTTTTTCACTCAACACGGGTTGATAGTCGCGGAACAGGATTTTCAGTGCGGCATTGTCATTCATAAGCGGAAATTGCAGATCGATAGCTTGCAATTTAAAAAGAACGAACTGAGGCGCTTGTTCATTGGCATAAAACTCACCATTGATTCTGATGAGTGATGGCGTGTAAGCAACATAACTCTGGAAAATGGGACGAGGCTGCCAATTCAGTTCATTCAAAAAGACGATACCTTGTTCCCAAGAAAAAATATCAACCGTAGATTGCCCCACTTGAGCACGTATTTGGGGCAAATCGTATTGCTGTTTGAGCCTGACAAGTTCTTTATCCATTCCTGCTTGAAATTGGGGTAAATGAGCCAATGTCGTTATGTTTTGGACAATTCTACGGTTCCAGTGTGAGAGGAAGTTATGAGGTTGAAAGTTAAGAGGAGTTCCAACAACCACAAATAAGCCAATCAGTGCGGTAAAAATAGCCAGATAACGCAAACTACGGTATATCAAAAGTAATCCCACATTCATATTTCTGTTATAGTCCAGAAAGAACGGAACTATCATAGCAAATGTGAAGAAAATACGCTCATGAAGACCTTGCCGAACAAAACCTGATTTCCACGCTAAAAACAGGGCAAGCATGACCCATCCCGCAATAACGAATTTTTCAAGTTTCCAAGGTTTTGTCAAATTCCCAAAGAGAATCATCAATGTCATGATAGCGAAACAAGCCATGCCTAATTTAATCTCGGTAGGTGTAAAGTGGATCGACATCGCTTCACTATAACCACTCGCAATTTCGAGTGAATTGGCAATAAAAAGGGGTAGATTGCTGAGAAACTGTCCACTGATTAGCCATGTCATTATGAGAAAAATGGCGAAAACGACTGGAATAGTTATAGCTAGAGTGATTGAATAAATATGCCAAGCCATGACCATTATGGCGAAAAGTCCAACCCCAACTAAAATAAAATTGGTAAATTTAGTGAGGGAAACCACCGCTAAAAACAACAGCATGATTAAAAAAGTGGTCATTTGGCCAGGCTTTTTGATGCCAGATAGCATAGTGATAGCCAAAATGATAAGGGCGGTAATGCCTAAAAAATAGGCTGTTTCTGGTGGAAAAAAGGAAATGAAAAATATCAGCAAAGAAAAATAAATAAATTTATCTATTTTTCCATCAATCTTAGAAGAGATTGCCATAAAAACAGCTGATAAAACGAAACAGGCGATAATTTGCCAAGCTATGAAATCATAAAATAAATCAGTATCATAACTTGAAAAAGCCTGATAAAAATAGCCCAAAGGCCCGTAGGTATAGATATAATCTACCCCGGCTTGATAATGATGTTTAAAAGCGTAACCCAAGGCTTGAGTCCAAGAGGCATCAGGTTGTGTACTTGCTGTTGATGTACCGAAGTATAGTAATGATAACCAGAGTAAACTCAAGATCGCTAAATGTATAATGACGCTTTCAGTTATTAAAGATTTTTGTTCCAATTTAAAAATTCCTCCTTTCCCTTTTTTCAAAGGGTAGTCGAGTGATGATGTTACGCCATAGCAAAATAATTTCACACCTAAAAGGCGAACACGCAGGTTCGCCCCTACGGATGTCAATTTCAAGAATGACACCATCACCCTTGCACTACCTTTCCAAAAACAGGAAATTGTTCAGTGGGTTAATGTTTTCAATAAAACGAGAAAAGACAGTCTTTACGGCTGATAACCAGCTATACAAAAGCTTGGCCCGTTAGGATGATTGGGCGCGTCAAATGCAATCTTTAATTCGTTAAAACCAAAATGCTTGAGGCATGACAAGATGTCTTGTTTTGGCATCCACATACTAAACTCATCACCGCCGCCGCAAAAACCTGACCATCTTAGGGCTGCTTGGGAGTTGTGTCGATATAAGGCATGTTTAAATCCTTGATAATCCGCTGTTTCAGCAGTGTCAGAAAACTTGTTTTTGGGCAAATTGGGATTTTTGTCGATGACTTCTCTATCGTAATAGTGTGTCCAAATCATCACTTTCTGACTGACTTGTGAAATCAGGTGGATGAGTTCAGCTGGATTTTGCATGTGGTAGAGTACG
>JAYQWI020000125.1:0-5965 GCA_035871815.2 Candidatus Parabeggiatoa communis | reverse complement strand
ACAACCCACTGTTGATTCCCACCTCTTCTATCCGCTAAATAAATGCAGTAAGCGTGGCCGCCTTGTGGTGCTGTGGCTGATTCTTGGACGTAACCCGCACAAATTTTAACGCGATAAGGAGGAATGCCGCATTGAATCATTAAACTGGCCATTAAAATGGCACCGTCTTCACAATCACCTATGCCAGATTGTAATGTTTCAAAGGGAAACTGCCAAAATTCAGGACATTCACTTGATTGTTCGTCACCCACATACTCAACATAGTTCACGACAAATTTTTGAATCGCATGGGCCGTCGCGTTGTCCGTGTATTTTTTGAGTTGATAATCCTGAATGATTTCAGCCAGTATGGCATCGTTAGCTGTCACAAACGCTTTCACATCACAAACGATTCTTTCCGAAGAGCCTCTTAATGCGCGGCCACTATAAGTAATAGGCGCTTGTTGCCATTTGTTATTCCAATAATGAGCATCTCTATTCATATTGATATTGTCGTTTTAAGTTAATTGTAGAGACGCGATGCTCGCGTCTCTGTATTGCGTTTCTACATCGCGTCATATCACATCATATTGTAGAGACGCGATGCTCGCGTCTCTTTCTCGCGATTCGACATCGCGTCATATCACATTGTAGAGACGCGATGCTCGCGTCTCTTTCTCGCGTCTCTACATCGCGATTCGACATTGCGTTAGATATAGAGACGCGAGCATCGCGTCTCTACATCGCATCATATTATAAATAGAGACGCGAGCATCGCGTCTCTACCTACAAATTATTGAGATATCCATTGTTCTAGCCGTTCAGGATTTTTCTTTAGCCAAAGTTTGGCATTTTCATAAGGTGTACTCCCTTTTTCTTGGTTCATTGTCATTAATTCTTGCATTTCTGCCGCTGTCCAAGAAAAGTGGTCTAGCACACGATAAACTTCTGGCATCTCTTCTTTTAATCCCTTTCTGACGATGGTGCCAATATACTCTTTTTCACCATAAATCCCTTTAGAATCTTTAAGATACTTGAGTTGCCAACGCGCAAATTTCCAATGGGGTGTCCAGCCCGTTACAACGATCCATTGCTTATTTTTGATAGCGTCTGCTAGGACGGCCGTCATGGTAGCGCCACTGCCTTCTACCAGTTTAAAGGTGTTCAGATTGTACTGTTCTATAACGGTCTCTGTCTTGCTCATTAATCCCGCGCCGGGATCAATGCCAATAATCTTGCCCTTGAATTTGTCAGCATAAGCATTGAGTTCTTCAATGCTATCAAGGGTGACATAACTGGGAACCACTAAACCGATCTTCGTGCCTTCTAAATTGGGCCCCAAATTGTCCACTTGATCTTTGAGTGCCCTGTAATAGTGGGCATGTGTGGTAGGTAGCCAAGCGGCCACATGCCCATCAGCATCGCCACTGGCTACGGATTGCCACATCGCTGCCGCACTCACTGAGAAAAGATCGACCTCAAAGCCGAGTTTTTCTAATAGCACTCTCACCACGTTCGTGCTGGCTATCTCGCTAGCCCATTCGACATAGACGAGTTCCACTTTACCGCGGGAAATGGCAACGTCCTCTTCGGAATTCTCTGTGAGATAAGTAGATAATAGTAGCCAAGTGCAAATGATCACGACAATCAAAAAGGTAAAAAAGGTAAAAAAGGTGAGTTTGTCAAAATGCATTTTCATTTTTCCTTTTAAGCGTTCATGAGTTCAATAGTTCAGGAATTAAGGAATCAATTGTAGAGTTGTGGCTCAATTTCCATCGGTGTTAACGCATCATCACCTGGTAATAGGGTCAAAAAGTCGTCTAAATCGGGCAACACGGGGAATTCATCGACCGACATCAACGGTAAACCTTGTGCTTTTTGTTCAAGTTGTTTGATACGCATATAGCTGTATTTGTTGCTGCTGATCAGGCTATCATTGGCCGCATCACGTATAATCACGGGATGTAAGAAAACCATTAAATTGCGTTTCACTTTTTTGGTACTCTGTGAGCGAAACAGGCCACCAATGATAGGTAGATCGCCAAGTCCTGGGACTTTTTGAACGGTTTGTTGTAAATCTTCATCTATTAAGCCACCCAGTACTACCATCTTACCATCTTCAACAATAACGGTCGTTTTTATGGTGCGTTTATTGGTGATAATATCACTTGTAGCAATGCTTGAGCGGCTGATACTTGACACTTCTTGTTCAATTTCCAATTTGACGGCATTGCCTTCATTGATTTGCGGTTTGACTTTGAGTTTGATACCAATATCCTCGCGCTGTATGGTTTGAAAAGGATTACTGACATTACCTGTCATACCGGTACCCGTGTATTGACCCGTGACAAACGGTACATTTTGACCAACGACTATTTCTGCTTCTTGATTATCAAGGGTTAATAAGGAGGGTGTCGATAGCACATTTGTATTGGTATCAGCAGTCAGTGCCCGTAATAATACCCCAAAATTCAATATACTGTTGTCAAATTGCCCTAAACCCAAAAATGCACCTGCCCCAATATTCGGTAAAGTCACATTGCTATTTTGGTTGGCGCGATAAGCGGTAGCCGCTAAATCAATTATTCTTGTACCCGTATTATCAAAATTGCTAAAACCAGCGGGTACTGTGCCTTGCGTGCCAGAGAAGAGCCATTGCACACCTAATTCTCGCGCCGTATCGCTGTAAATTTCAGCAATCACGGCTTCGACAAGCACTTGAGCACGTCGCACGTCCAGTTGACGTATCACGTCTTGTAAATTTTGTATCATTGCAGGGGTAGCGGTGATCACTAAACTATTGGTACTTTCATCAGCCTGAATATCGGTTTTGATCTCTCTTGAGGCAGGTTGGCCTTCAATTTTTAGGCTATTTCCCAAGCTGTCGCTCACGCCTTTGAGTATATTAGCTAAATCTTTTGCTTGAGCGTAGCGTAAATAAATGACTTGTGTATTACCGTTGTTTTTTATGGGCGTATCCAAGTGGGTGATCAGTGTGCGTAAACGCAGACGTGTTGGTTTATCTCCATTAATCAGTACACTATTGGTTCGTTTATCAGCTACGATTTTGGGCGTATTCTTTGTGTGTTTATTCGCCGTAGAATTAGCTTGTTCAAGCGTCGTCAGTATCCGCACCACTTCCTCTGCGGAAGCCTCTTCTAATACGATAACTTCAAGCCCTTCGTCAGTGGCTTTATCAATCCGATGAATAATTTTAAGCAAACGTTCAACATTATTGCCATGATCTGAAATAACGAGGGTATTATTTGCCGGATAGGCCACTAAATGTCCCTGTTGGCGAATCAGGGGCCGAAGCAAGGGAATTAATTGTGGTGCTGAAACGTGTTTTATCTGTACGATTTGTGTGATTAAGGCATCGCTTTCTAGGCTATCATTGGCTGACAACACAGGGGTATTTTGAGATTTAGCCAGATTTTCAGGAATGATTTTAATCACAGCCCCCGTGGGGATAGCCGTAAAACCATGCACACTGAGTATGGATAAAAACACGTCATAAAGTTGCTCACTGTCCATCGGTTTATTCGATATCACAGTCACTTTACCTTTGACACGCGGGTCCACCACAAAAGCTTTTTGAGTGACTTCGGAGACAATATTAATCAGCTCAGTGATATCGGCCTCTCTAAAATTAAGCGTGACAGCTTCTGCACTCACAAGGGTAGGCAAAAAGCATAAACATAAATAAAAATACAGAAAATGTGGGTTAAACCGCATGAGTTTATTATAATAGAGTTTAGGCGTTTAGGCGTTCATGAGTTCATAAATTCATTGAAAACTATCATTTTTCAACCGCAAAAGATAAGAAAATCGTTTCCCCATTGCGTAACACTTGCAAATCAATTTGATTAGCCGTCGCAATTTGTTGTACAACGCCCAATCCTTTGAGCGGAGAGTCAAGTTTGACACCATTGATCGTAGTCAGTATATCACCTGATTGCAAATTAAACCGTGATAATAGGCCGGGTTCTTTGCCCTGTCTGAGGCGATAACCTAGCAAACGCCCATTTTGCTTCACAGGCGAAATGCGCATCAGTTTCATTAAACGATTTGGGTTAGTTTGTAATTGATGTTGGTAATGAGCCAATAATTTTTCAGGGCTTAGGTTTTTGTTTGAAGAACTGTTCTTGAGCATATTTTTTGCATGGTAGTCTTTGCTTTTATCGGCCATATCTTCCCGGTAACCGATAAGACGTAGGCTTTCATACCGCCCATTTCTGAGTAAAATCACTTGTTTAGGTAGAATTTGATCGATTAGTGTTCCCCCAGGCAAGGATTGATTGACATGATAAGCAGCACTTTTGCCCTTAGCCGTTGCAATCATTGCAAATGACGCTTCTGAATTGGAACTGTAATAGATACCATGCAATTTTAACTTAAGATTCGTTTTCGGTGCTTCAGTTGCACTTTGCGTCGCTATTTGCTTTTGAGTAGAGGATTTGCCAAACAAACGTGCCTCAAATAGTGCTGAAATATCAAGCGCAGACGTAGAAAGTCGTGGTTGACTGAGCACTTGCGAAAAAGGGTTCTGTGAATAATTTGTTTTTAAGGTTGTTGTACTCAGTAATAACAATAATTGCACTGTGCTGTATCCAAGCACAGCAGCCAGCACAATATTGATAACGGCGCTCCAATGTGCTGAAAAAATGAATTTTTTCATATTACTTTAAGTTCTCGTGTCAATTTTTTTAAAGAAAATAACGCAAAAGCCGCAAAGGACGCAAAAGGTCGCAAACGATTGATTTTTAGCGTTTTTAGCGTTTTTAGCGTCTTTAACGTTATTTTCTTTAATACTTCACTCAGTCTCACAATTCACAAATTATCCATTGATAATTTATAATCCACCAATTATCCATTAGATTTTCGAGTTTAATCTATACTATAAGCTATAGTAAAAGTATACCTTTTTTCGGAATGAAGAAATCATACATCATTAAGGAGTCTATTTTTTTATGAAAAAGCACATATTATTGGGGGTTCTGATACCTTTTGTGTACGCGATGAGTCAAATCGCTTATGCGGAGGATTGTTTTGAAGGTAAAAATGCAGACGCTTGTTATTACGATGAAGATGAAGATACTGTCGCGCCGCCAGTCAAAGACTCACAAAATGCCGCCACGACAACTTCTTCTTCTCAAAAAAACAACCCCCCTCAATCATCCCCGGCTAACAGTTCAAGTAATACTCAAACCACCAAGCCAAGTCAGCAACCCGCAACAACAGGGAGTCAGAAGCAACCCGCAACGGGAAGTGAGCAATCCACAACAGGAAGCGGTAAAAATGAAACCGGAAGTGATACATCCGCAACGGGTAACGGCACCAAGGATGAGGGGGTTAGTACGCCCAGTGGCCCGGTTCAGTGGATCAAAGGCCGTGTGGGTAATGTCGTGATTATCTATCTCAATGCTCATTCTGATTATAGCGGAGTACGAACCTTGGTTTTTAATATCCGTCCCAGAAACGGTCAGGTTACCAATAATAAGGATGGTACATTGACTTATACACCCAATCCGGATTTTGACGGTGTCGATAGTTTAACTTACACCTTGACTGATCAAGAGGGCCATTCTTCTACTGTAACGATCAAAATTTTGGTGATGAAGGCAGATGATGAGGATTTAGATGAAACCGGTTCCTCAAAAAAAGCGATACAAACGGCTCAAACCAAAGCGGGTGGCACATTGGATTTACAACTGGCTAATAATGAAGACATCAGTCAATTGATTTTAAATCCTTCTGAAAATAGTCAGGTCAGAGATAACCAAGATGGCACACTCACTTATATCCCTAACCCAGGTTTTAGCGGCACAGATCAGTTTTCGTACACCGTTATTTATCTTCAAGGGCAAAGCTATACCTTTATTGTCAAAATAGACGTTGGCGAACGGGATTTCGATGAGATGAATACCGTCGTGGTAGCCGAACCGTCCATCAATTTTTATACTGATCACAAGGCCATCACTCACCG
>JAYQWI020000124.1:0-7456 GCA_035871815.2 Candidatus Parabeggiatoa communis | reverse complement strand
TCTGAGTCGTTTTAAATATTTCAGTTTTCCGGTTTTCTCCCACAACAAGAACCAACGCACTAATAATTTATCCTTGAAAGCTTGGGGAAGAAATTTCCTCGTTTTAATCCAGATTTTAAATCGAAGGGGTAGGCGTTTTTTAATCTCATTCAAAATCATACTGAGCCTCAAATTGTCGTTCCAAATTTTCTAAAAATTTGATTTTTATATTAATAAATGTAGGGCAGGTTCGCTCGTAGAGACGCGATGCTTCGCGTCTCTTCTTCGGGTAGAAACGATGCGTCGAAACGAAAATGAGACGCGAGGCATCGCGTCTCTACGTCTTTGTTGCCCACCATCTAAAATGATTAGGGTTAAATTAATGTGCTTGCTTTTGTTTAAGCTTTTTGAGGTAGTCTTCAATTTCCGCAGGCTTCAAGCCGGCTAAGATTTCAGACGGTTTTAATCCCGTTAACCGTTCTTGTGGCGTGAGGCCTGCTACCCGTTCTTGTGGCGTGAGACGGGCTAAATTTCATCTTCATTCCAGGTGTATGTTTAATAAGGGTTTTATCTTGATAGTGAGATGATTCTATCCCAAGAAAAATGGTTTCTATCATGTCAAATAAAAATAGAGATTTTCAAACCAAATTTGCTGTGCCCAAATTGGAGTGCAAAATTTATTTTGCCTAGCCCACTCCTACCTCAATGCCATTAAGTTAAGAATAAATCCATACAGGTATGGCTCCCAAGACGAAGAGGGTGGGCAACCACGTTACCCACCCTACAAAAGAACGTTTTTAGTTATAAACTAACAACTTCTATCATTTCATAAGGTTTTTCTTGAACGATTTGGATTAATGATTCTTTAGTCAGTTCTAGCAACGCTAATACGGTAACAACGACTCCTGCTCGGCCTTCTTCTAGTGTAAAAAAGTCTACAAAATCAAGACGGGAGGCTGTTTTTAATTTTTCTAAAATTAAACTCATGCGTTCTCGCACAGAAAGCGGTTCAGACATGACTTGATGTGAAGTAAATAGCGTTGCCCGTTCCATGACATCTCGCATGGCAACCAGTAAGGCCGTCCAACTGATGTTGGGGATGATGATTTCTTTCGGGATTTTAGGCCGTTCTACAGAGGCGATGAAAATCTCTCTCGCTATTCGAGGTAAGGCATCTAAATCTTCCGCTGCTTGTTTGTATTGGGCATATTCTCGTAATTGTTGAACCAATTTGCTGCGTGGATCATTTTCTGTTTCATTCTCTTTGTCTGTCGTGGGGAGCAGCAAGCGTGATTTGATTTCCATCAACAGGGCTGCCATAACCAGATATTCTGCGGCTAAATCTAACTGTAGCTCTTTCATTAATTCAATATAGTGCAGATATTGCTGTGTGATTTCAGCAATCGGTATATTCAGAATATCTAAATTGTGGCGTTGTATCAGGTAAAGTAAGAGATCCAAAGGCCCTTCAAAGCTTTCGAGGAACACTTGTAGGGCATCGGGTGGCACGTAGAGATCGGTCGGCCATTTTGAAAGCGGTGCGCCATGCACAAGAGCAGGTGGCGATGTTTCAACTTCTTCAACCGTGGCCGGCGGTGAGGCTTCAAGTGGTGTTTCTTGAACAATGGCCGGCAGTGAGGCTTCAACGGGTGTTTCTTGAACAATGCCGGACTGTGAATCATTCATCATATTCTGTTCAGGGTTCAACGGTAGAACAGGCCCATAACTTGCCGTACTTCTTCAAGTGTTTCACGGGCAGTAACGCGGGCTTGTTCACAACCTTCACTCAAGATGGCGCGTACTGATTCTGGTTCTTCAATATAATTTAAAGCGCGTTCTCGTATGGGTGTTAATTCGGCCAATATCGCCTCTATTATCGGTTGTTTGCAGTCTACGCAACCTATTTCAGCACTACGACAGCCATTTTGTACCCAAGTTTTGATGTCATCCTTGCTATAAATTTGATGAAATTGCCAGACAGGGCATTTTTCGGGATCACCAGGATCAGTTCGTCGTATTCGTGCAGGATCGGTGGGCATCGTGCGTAGCTTTTTTTCGATAATGTTAGGGGGCTCACGTAGAGCAATGGTGTTTTGGTAGGATTTGGACATTTTCTGTCCATCTAAGCCGGGCATTTTAGCCGTTTCAGTCAACAAGGCTTCTGGTTCTGGCAAAATCGTTTTATTTTGGCCTTCTAAATAACCTAATAGACGCTTCTTGTCGCCAAGGGAGACATTTTGCTGGTTGTCTACCAAGGCTTTAGCCCGTTCTAAGCCTTCATCATCACCTTGTTCTTGATAGCGTTTTCTTAATTCCTTATAAAGTTTGGCATTTTTTTTGCCCATTTTACGAATCGCTTCTTTAACCTTTTCTTCAAAATCGGGCTCGCGTCCGTAGATATGGTTAAAACGCCGTGCTAATTCGCGGGTAAATTCAACATGGGCGACTTGATCTTCACCCACCGGCACTAACCCGGCTTTGTAAACTAAAATATCAGCACTTTGTAAAAGCGGATAGCCTAAAAAACCGTAAGTGGATAAATCTTTATTTTGGAGTTTTTGTTGTTGATCTTTGTAAGTGGGGATACGTTCTAACCAACTGAGTGGGGTAGACATGGACAGCAGTAAGTGTAATTCTGCATGTTCTGGCACTTTGGATTGAATAAATAAGGTGGCTTCCCCTGGGTTAATACCGACAGCTAACCAATCTACCACCATATCCCAGACGCTTTGTGCAATTACCCCGGTATTATCATATTCGGTGGTCAAGGCGTGCCAATCTGCAATAAAAAAATAACATTTGTATTCATGTTGTAAATTGACCCAATTATTCAACACACCATGTAAATGGCCTAAATGCAATTTACCTGTCGGTCGCATCCCGGATAAGACACGCGTAGATGAATTCAAATTTTTCTCCTCAAGTATTTAAATGCTAATTAATAATAAATCAGTTTCGGTATTTTAATAAAGGGGCAACCTTCGGTATTGCCCCCTACAGTTAAACAACATTTTTTATTTTCAGAATCCCACCAGCGAGAAGAATTGTTGGGACATGAAGTTGATTAGGGGATGTAAAATATTTTCCAAAATGCCCGTGACTAGCAAAATGACTAGAATAATCAAACCAAAGGGTTCAAGCCGTCCAAATGATATCGCTAATTCACGCGGTAAAGCACTGTGCAATACTCGTCCACCGTCTAGGGGTAATATGGGTAATAAATTCAGTATCATCAAAATGAGATTGATTAAGATACCCGCACTGCCGATATAAACTAAAAAAATGGCTTGTTCAAATTCGGCAGTGAGAAAAAAACCCAATTTAGCCACAATAACCCAGAAGATGGCCATCAGCAAGTTAGCACCTGGCCCAGCTAAAGCGACTAATGCCATATCGCGGCGGGGTTGTCTCAGTTGACGAAAATTGACGGGTACAGGTTTAGCCCAGCCAAATACAAAGCCACTGATGACTACCATCAGTAAGGGCAAAATGACTGTGCCTATCAGATCGATGTGTTTAATCGGGTTCAATGTGACGCGACCTTCTCGATATGCCGTGCTATCACCCAATTTAAAGGCAACCCAAGCATGAGCCGCTTCATGTGCGGTAATAGCAAATAAGATGGGTAAGGCCCATATACTTATTTGTTGTAAGAGTGTTAATTCAGCCATCAGTTATCAGTTATCAATTGTAGGTGGGCTTCGATTATTGCCCACCGTTCAGTTATCAATCATTTTAATATAAAATAAAAACGGTTTGGAAACTATTTTAGCTTGAAAAGCACAGCATCCGTGAAATAAGCAGGGAGCAGCCGCGTTATATTTTTCTGATGTGACGATTTTGAATGGTGAAAGTTTAGATTGAGAAGCCCGTGGAATGGGATGGGTAATGGCTAAATCAGTCTATTGCCGTTTTTCGACCCATTACTAATACCGTTAATCTGTTTTAAACACATCGACCGGCCCTTTACCGTGTCTTATAATTTCTGGTGGTTCAGTCATCATATCAACGATGGTGGTGGGTTCAAACCCACAATGTCCACCATCTATGATCAAATCGACTTGTTTTTCTAATAATTCTTTTATTTTATCAGGCTCTGTTTCTGGTATGTCTTGCCCTGGCATGATTAAAGTGGAACTCATAATCGGTTCCCCTAAGATTTCTAAAATGCCTTGTGCAATAGCATTATCTGGCACACGTAAACCAATGGTTTTACGTTTAGGATTTTGCAAACGGCGCGGGACTTCATGGGTGGCTTTGAGTATAAACGTGTAAGGGCCAGGGGTTATGGATTTCATCAAGCGAAACGTGGCATTTTCAACTTTAGCATAGGTGGCAATTTCCGATAGATCGCGGCATACCAAAGTAAAATTATGGTTTTTGTCCGTTTGACGAAGGTTACTCATTCGTTCCATTGCGGCTTTATCGCCGATCTGGCAACCAAAGGCGTAACAGGAATCGGTAGGATATATAATGATACCACCGGCACGTATGATTGCAACCGCTTGTGTGATCAGCCTTTTTTGCGGATTTTCAGAGTGGATCGTAAAAAAGTGAGTCATAGCTTGAAGAATGAAAAAAGTGATTTGAAATTCAGTTATATTGTGGAGTGAAATTGTCATTCACTGAATTGACATCAATCCATGTCTTATTAAAAAGCTCGCATTTTATGATCCTACCGACGCTGTCGTCAATCAAGTTCAGGTGTTTATTCGTTCAGTAATTAAATCTATTATCAGTTCATGAGTTCATGCTTTTATAAGTCACTCTATTTTTGACGGCGCTTTTAGGCAAAGTTTAGTTTGGAGTACCCACTTCAGTTAGTGAGATTTCCGTACAAATTTTAGTTTGTGACACAGAGGAACACAGAGACACAGGATAATTAGAATTTGTAGAATGATTTGAAGTCAAAGGCGTGAACATGCTTTCTGGCCACAGAACGCCTTTATTGGCGTTGGTAAAGCAAATCCCAAACATTATGTCCTAAACGTAGTCCGCGTTGTTCAAATTTAGTCAATGGACGTTCCGCAGGCCGTTCTGCAAAACCGCTTGTGCAATTGATAAACTCAGGATCGGCTTCTAACACTTGTAACTGATATTCGGCATAGTCTTGCCAATCGGTGGCTAAATGTAGATAACTGCCTGATTTCATTCGATTCGCTAACAATTTTATAAAATCGGGTTGTATTAATCGCCGTTTGTGATGACGCTTTTTGTGCCACGGATCGGAAAAAAAAACGTAAACGGCATCTAAACTCTGTGAAGGGATAGCGTCTTGTAATACCTCTACCGCGTCGGCACAAATCACCCGAACATTAGTCAATTGAGCAGCCTCTATCTCCATCAACAAATGGCCAGTGCCTGGACGATGGACATCAATGCCTAAATAATCATGCTCTGGATGGCTTGAAGCCATAGTTACCAAGGCATCTCCACTTCCAAAACCGATTTCTAAATGCTTTTCAGCTTGCCTACCAAATAAGGCCTCTAAATCTAAGACACTTTCAACATCCACGCCGTAACGAGGCCATAACGTTGACAGTGCGCGTTCTTGGGCCGAAGTCATGCGCCCAGCACGCCGGACAAAACTACGGATTGGTCGTCTCATTTCAATTACCAATTGTAAATTATCAATTCTTTGCCCCAGTTTTTGCGCGCAAAAACTTTAGCGTGGAAATCAATTATCAATTATAGCACCCTTCAAAGTCGTATTGAGGCAAAATTTTTTGCCTCGGGACGATTTTATATCCATAAATTTATAGCCTAAAATCAATAATATATTCGCAAATCAAAAAACAAGAACTGAAGAGCGCCTCAATTATCAATGTAGGCCACAAAATTCCAAGCACAAGTTTTTGCGCGCAAAAGGGTGTCGAAGCTTCGGTGTGCTACGCTAAATCAATTATCAATGTAGGTAGACAACAGGATGAGCGGTGGGCAATAAGGATGATCGGTGGGCATGAACGGTGGGCAACAATCGAAGCCCACCCTACAACTGATTAATTCTGATTAATTAATAGTAATGACAATTCTACCGGCTTCTTCAAGACAATGAAGTTTTCCTAGCTTAACTGATTTTTCACTGGCATCATAACAATACATGATTTCATGCTTTTGAAATAATTCGGCAACTCTACCCCGTTTCCAAAGTGCCTCTAAATGTTCAATATCATTCTTATTGTGTAACCATAATACCCCAATATGGCCTTGTAAGGCGATATTAATGGCCCGACGCAGTCTTGCCCCTAAGCTATTAGGATCACGCAAATCACTTGAATGAGCTGAAGAATTCAGCAAAATGGTTTCTAAATTAATGCTATTTTGGATAGATTCATTGAGCAAGCCATAGACAATATGCACTTTTTTAAAATGTAATCCTAACAATTGATACAGTCTTTGCTTTGGAGTCAAGTACTTTCTGAGAATTTGGTAGTCTTGATCGGCATTGATGACTAGCGTCAATTCTTCTTCTTCGGCGTTCACCTGCAAAGCGAGTCCTTTAAGTCTCAGGCGAGCCAATGCCCTAACAGAAAAGGTTTCTGTATCTGCACAAAACTGATTGAGCATATAAACACTGCTTTGCAGATGCCAGTTGGTATCCATGACTCCCTTATAACAACAGTTCAAAAGTTAAAAAAACATGCCTTCTAATGGTGAAGAGGCACTACCATAACGTTTACGTGGCATACGGCCTGCCAGAAAGGCCTCGCGCCCCGCTTCAATCCCTTTCTTCATGGCTTGAGCCATCAACAAAGGCTGTTTTGCAGCGGCTATTGCGGTATTCATCAAAACACCATCACAGCCAAGTTCCATGGCCATCGCGGCATCCGAGGCCGTACCAACACCGGCATCGACTAAAATCGGGACATGCGCGTTTTCGACAATATTCACAATATTAAATGGATTACGAATCCCAAACCCTGAACCAATCGGCGCTGCCAGTGGCATCACCGCGACACAGCCGAGTTCTTCAAAGCGTTTTGCCATGATAGGATCATCGTTAGTGTACACCATCACTTGAAAGCCTTCTTTAATTAAGATTTCAGCGGCTTCCTTCGTAGCAGTCATATCAGGAAACAGGGTTTTTTCATCGCCTAAAACTTCTAATTTGACTAAGGTATGCCCATCAAGCAGTTCTCGTGCCAAGCGACAAGTACGCACCGCATCAGCGGCCGTATAGCATCCCGCGGTGTTAGGTAAAAGGGTATATTTCTCAGGAGAAATGACATCCAACAAATTAGGTTGTTCCGGGTCCTGACCAATATTAGTCCGTCGAATAGCCACAGTAACGATTTGTGCGCCACTGGCTTCAATCGCGAGACGAGTTTCTTCCAAATCTCGATATTTGCCCGTTCCCACAAGCAAACGTGAAGTATAATTTTTACCCGCAATGGTTAAGGGTGTGTCGGTAAAATGACGTTCAGACATAGCAGTTATCAGTTATCAGTTATCAGTTATCAGTTATCAGTTATCAGTT
>JAYQWI020000123.1:0-3484 GCA_035871815.2 Candidatus Parabeggiatoa communis | reverse complement strand
TTGAAAATCGGGCCGCAAAATCAATTTGGTTTGAAATCCTTTATTATATAGAATCCTTGTCATTATGGACTTTATCATCATAGACACCGAAGGCAAAGATGAATTAACTGAAATAGCGATTGTCGATAGTCAAGGCAATCTCATCTATGAAGCCTTTGTTAAAGACGCATTAAATGTTGAAGGCCCAAAAGTCAACGCTAAAAGTCTCAAAGAGATTATTGAGGACTTTTTAAACCAAGCGCGTTCTAAATTAATAATTTGTCATTATGCTGAACATGACATCAGGGTTTTTAAAAAGAGTTTTCAAAAAGTGAATATCGACTGGCCCAATGATTTCAAATTCAGTTGCACTTTTGAAGACTCAAAAATCCAGTTTAAGGGCCTGAAAAGTTATTCATTAGCGTATTTGAGTCAATCTCTTAATCTAAAACTTGACGGTAAACTTTTTAATCAAGATTTTGCACATAGTGCTCAATATGATGCTTTGTTTACTTATCAACTTTATATCAAATTGATCTCCCATAAGCAAACCATGTTGCCCAATAAACCTAATCCATTTGGTAGCAGTCGGGTTGATACCCCTTTTCAAGATCATGTTGATTTAAAAACGATTTCTCAAGATCAATTTAAAGTCTTGAAGTCTATTCTCGTCGAAATCAAGCAGGATCCCAACCATCAAAGTAAAGGCGCTGTCGTCATCGGTGAAGCAGGTAGTGGCAAAACCCATTTAATGATGAGACTGGCAAAAGAATTACTCAATAGTCATCGCCTGCTCTTTATCAGACAACCGAATAATCCTAACGCCGTTTTATATCATATTTATAGCCGAATTTTGGAATCCTTTGTGGAAATGATCCCCTCAAACGATTATTCTCAATTGGAATATTTACTCGCCCAAAGTTTTTCTCAAATTACCCTTTATTTTCTGAATAAAAAAGAGCGTCTCACAGAAAACGAAGAAAAAATTTTAGAGACACTTTCGCAAGAGCCTCTGAATATTTACAACCTGTTAGGTAATCAAAACTCGGACAGAAAACGCAGAAATTGGCAATGGATTGAAAAATCAACCCTGGAATGGTGGAGCCAAACTTATGGATTTGGCGGCTATTCCACTGCCCTCATTAAAGGGTTGATCAAATTTTGTAGTTATTCAGATCGACATAAACGGGAATTAGTCAGAAAATGGTTATCTGGCAATCAATTAGAACAAAGTGAATTAGATCAAATCAAGTTAGAAAATTGGGCGGATGAAATTTCTCAAGAAGCGTTTTCGCTAGAAGCGATCAGTGTTTTTAGTAAACTCTCAATTGTCGATGAACCCTTAATTATTATTTTTGATCAATTGGAGGGGTTGAAATACCACGAAAAATTACTCTTCAATTTTGGCGAGGCCATAAAAGAACTCTTTACGCACGCCCCTAATTGTTTGATTATACTCAATTTATTCCCCGATAGATGGCAGTATTTTAAAAACGTGTTTAATGATGCCATTGTGGATAGAGTATCTCAATATGAAGTGGTTTTAAATAAACCGACAGATGATCAATTGAGATTGATTTTAGCCTTAAAGGCGCAAGCGTATGATATTGAACTCAGAACGCTTTTTACTCAAGAAGAATTAAAGGTGATTTTAAATCAAAACTCAATCAGAGGTGTTTTAAATTGGGCCTCCCATTATTATAAACACAAAGTTGAGGGCATCCCTTTGCCCAAAAACATGATCAGTTTTGAAGAAGAAGTCAGGTTAGCACTCCAAGAATTGAGAGAGGATGTCGCGTCGTTAAAACAAGAAATCAGAGGAATTGAGGCACCAGAAACAACAAGCCCTGATCCAGAAAAAACAGAACAGCCGTCTCATGAGAATTTAGATGACGATGAAAATCGCCTCAAAGTCTATCTCGAAGAACAGAAAGTGCTACTGGAAAATGCCTATCATAAAAAAGTGATTATCAGCGATTCTGACGATATTGGCAAAGTCATTACCATTTCCGAAGTCTTTAAAACCGTTAAAGAGATAGAAACAGACTACTTGAGACTGGGCAAAAAAAAGCTGCCTGAACATCTGCTGATTAAAACGCAAAAACAATCTTTTGTTGTTGGTTTTTTGCATCAAGGCGGCTCAAGCTTTACATATCGGATAAAGAACTTTAACCAATTAGTTCAGAATTACAAAGAGATACGGTTTGGGCTATTTAGAGATGTGAGAGAATCCCAGATTACGGGCAAAGTGGGGCTTGAGGAAATAGAAAAACTCAATAATGCCCCAAATGGTAAATTTCTTGAAATGGATCAAGACAATAGACTATCATTTGAACTGATTTATAAACTCATTGTCGATATTCAAAACTTTGACTTTGAAATCGACTTACAAAAAGCCCTAACCATTTTGGAATCTTTAATGAGTGATTATTGGCTTATCAAGATTTATAGGCAAACTAAAGTTGGAACGTAAACAATAACTCAAGAACAGATTATGCGAAAATTTTCATCTTACGGGCCCCCCAATACCAAAATACATTACTACGCACCAAGAGAGGCACTGTGTGCGAGTGTGCTTAGGCAATTGAAGGGAGATGATCCCGATGACGGGGGCCATTACATCACCGTCTGGGCTCCCCGTCAAACGGGTAAAACATCCATCATGCAAGACGTTTTCTTAACACTTCAGCAAGACACTGAATTTGATGTGGTTATGCTGAGTTTACAATATCTGGATAATGTGACTGATGTCAATGAAGTCGCTCAACTCATTGCTCGGAAATTGATAAAAGAGTTGAATTTAGAAAAGACACTCAGCATAAACACGCTAGAAAATTTTGAACAGTTGTTTGAACGAGAAACCCTCAGTAAGCCCTTGATTTTGATATTAGATGAGTTTGATGCGCTCAATGAAACGGCTATTTCTCGGTTATTGAGTGTTTTTCGCCATATTTACAATACTCGTCGGAATCAAGCCAACAAAACAACGGCTGATAAAAAATACCTGTTGCATAGTCTAGCTTTAATTGGGGTACGTACCGTCTTGGGGGTTGAAAACGTTAAGGGTTCACCCTTCAATGTTCAGCGAAGTGTCCACATTCCTAATTTGACTTCTGATGAAGTGGCTTATTTATTCGATTGGTATCAACAAGAAAGAGGGCAGTTGATTGAACCTGACGTGGTGGAACGTATTGAGTATGAATTTCAAGGGCAACCGGGATTGACGTGCTGGTTTGGAGAATTGTTGACGGAAACTTACAACCAAGCCACCGACAAACCCATTACGATGGCTCATTTTGAAACGGTGTATAGTGCCGCACTTGACTTGCTGCCAAATAACAACATTCTGAACCTGATCAGCAAAGCCAAACAAGCTGCTTACAAACCCTTTATTTTGGAACTGTTTCAAACGAAACAGAAACGCAAATTTACTTACCATGATCCCATCATCAATTTTCTTTATATGAATGGCATAATAGATGTTGAACAAGTCACGGTAGAAGAC
>JAYQWI020000122.1:0-3369 GCA_035871815.2 Candidatus Parabeggiatoa communis | reverse complement strand
TGATTCTTCAATGAGGGTACGACGATATTTTTCATTTTCCCGTAAAGCGATTTCTATTGTCTTGCGTTGTTCAATTTCATCGCTGATGTCATGAAATAAGCTCGCATACGGCCGTAATAAACTGGTTTGAATCACCGCCTTGTATATCAAAAAAAAAGAAACGATTTTGCAATAATGACCGAATAAATTCGTTAATCCGTACACATCTTTATAGAGCGTGAAAAAGAGTTCTGCGGCGATAGAAAAGCAGATGGAAAGCATTAACCATTTCAACATCAACGCATCAAAGTGATGACGTTGGCCATACAGAACAAACAAGGTACTACCAAAAATCGCGCTGATAATGAACTCACTGCTAATCTTAAAGCGAGTTAATCCGCTCCCTTCTACATAGGTAAGGGGAAAAATCCTTAACCAAAATATTGCCAAGAGTACGACAATAAAAAGGCATAAATAAACGGTAAAAAGCCGGTATGGTGAGATTTGTCGCCCTTTCAAGGCAAAAAGAGAGGCCATTAACAAGCTGGTACTCTCAAGGTAACGTGCGCTAATCCATAATTGGGTTGCGAGATTGGCGTTGTCACCATCGAATATCCCCATACCTTGGTAAGCAAAAGTATGGATCAAATCAAAAGCGCCAACAAACAAGTACGCCACCCCAAGCAGCAGATAATAATCGTTCTCAACAAAGTGACGGCTATTCCAAGTCAGCATAAAAACACCACTGGCGATGATAATGCTGCTGATTTCAATCAGAGAATGAAACAGGAGATAATGATAGGTACTCGCCAGATAAAAAGCGACTAGCAGTAATAGGCCTATCACATATTCTACATAGTGAAAAGGGGTGTTCAAATAGTGCTTGATCATTTGTTATTGCTCAATCCAAAATCATCGTTTTAAAGGGAAAATCACTCCTTCTCCATGCCCCCTTCTTATTCCCATTCCTGTTTTTGAAGGTCCTCATGGTGTACTGAAGCGGATTCTGATATCAATTGATGAATCGACAAAACCAAGTCTTCTTGATTCAAAGCGTTTTTGTTAAAGATGGTTTCTACATGCTGATTTAATTGTGCCAGTTCTTCTGCACTGAGTTGTCTCGCTGTCAAAACGACAATGGGTGTGTCATGCCATTTTTCATCGTTCTGCAAATGCGCAATAAATTCAAACCCGTCCATTATTGGCATGGTCAAATCTAATAAAATTAAAGTGGGTTTTTTATGTTCAAGATGTTCAAGGGCCACTTTTCCATTTTCAGCTTGGAAAAAACGCCAACCTTGAGCTTTAAGCATATAAGCTAAGCTTTCGCGGAATATTTCATCATCATCAACCACCATGACTAAACAGCTTGAATGATCACCAATCTGGTATTTCTCTAAAAGGCTTCCGAGTTGAGCATGTGCAACCGTTTTATCAAGGCAATCCGTTGCCCCCATAGCATAGCCTTTTTGTTTATCTTCTACCATAGAAATCAGAATCACCGGAATATCGGCTATGAGTGAGTCATTTTTGAGGAGAGAGAGTATTTGCCATCCTGCCATCTCCGATTTATGGACATCAAGCACAATGGCATCGGGCCGCAGTTTATAAGTCAATTTGATAGCCTCATCTTTATCCTTAGCCACCGCGACAGCATAACCGAATTGACTGAGTTCTTTTTTAAGGCGCTCACGCACGGTAGCTTCCTCATCAATGACCAGGATAATCCCCTCACCCTTTATTAAAAAATCGGCTGTTTCTTGTTCAACAATGGATTTGGTTTCTTTTACTTTGGTTTGTGTAGGCAAAGATATTGTAAAGCAGCTACCTTGTCCAAATTCGCTTTCGACTTGAATACGGCCTCCCATCATTAGGGCAAATTGTTGGGTAATGCTGAGCCCTAACCCAGTGCCGCCGTATCGGCGGGTGGTGGAAGAATCAGCTTGAGTAAAGGGCTTAAACAGTTTTTGAACTTGTTCCTCTGTCATGCCGATACCGTTGTCAGTAACACAAAAGTTGACCCAATCCTCATCACGCTTAATTTCAAGAATAATAATACCCTTTTCTGTAAATTTAGCGGCATTACTGATTAAATTTAAAAGCATCTGGCGTAATTTAGTCATGTCCGTTTGCATTTCCCCTAGCACATCGGGACGTTCTATTTTGATAAGATTCGCTTTCTTTTCCGCCAAGGGTTGAACTGTAGCCATCACGTCGTCAAGAAGCATTTCAATATCAAGACGCTCAATAAACAACTCCATTTTACCCGCTTCGATTTTAGACAAATCAAGCACATCATTAATCAATCCTAATAAATGCTTACCTGCGGCATAAATTTTTTCTAAATCAGGAATGAGATCGTCTTGTCCCGAGTCTTCTGCATCTTCCTGTAGCATTTCACTATAGCCAAGAATAGCATTTAAAGGGGTACGTAGCTCATGACTCATATTCGCCAGAAACTGACTTTTAGCAAGGTTAGCCTTTTCAGCGTCTTCTTTAGCCTGATTGAGAGCCTCTTGTATCTGTTGACGTTCTATAATTTCTTGGTTCAGTGCTTCTTCTACCTGTTGACGTTCTATAATTTCTTGCTTAAGCAACTGATTGGCTTTGATAAATTCTGTCGTGCGTTCTTGCACTTTGTTTTCCAAATCCATTTTATGTTGGCGATCTTGTTCAATAAAACGCAAATAGGTTTTAATTCGAGTGATCAATTGGGGAGGGTCGATCGGTTTAGTGAGGTAATCGGCCGCACCAACAGCAAAGCCTCTTTGTTGAAATTCACCCGATTTATAGGCTGCGGTTAAAAAGACAATTGGAATATGTTGATTTTTTTTTCGGGAACGGATGGCTTGTGCCGTTTCAAATCCATCCATGTCAGGCATTTGCACATCCAGAATAATCAAATCAACCCGTTGTGTCATCAAGAGCTTTAAGGCAGCCAGGCCAGAATTGGCTTCTAAAATATTAACCTCAAGATATTCCTTAATCAAAGTATGCAAGGTAAACAGATTGTGTTTATTGTCATCGACAATCAGTATATTGATAGATTCAGTATTTGACATCTTTTTTCAGTTATCAGTTATCAGTTATCAGTTAGGTCACTCCAAAAAATTAAAATACCCACACCTTTAATCAATCTTCTTTCATTCTCTGCGGCTCTGCGCGAAGCGTGAGCAGACAGTTTGTTAAAAATGATTTGTATGCATAGAGTAGTGTGGTTGTTTTGGGTATTTTATTTTTTGGAATTGCCTCAAAAAGATTCAAAACTCGCAAGTTATTGATTTCATTAAGGTGTAAAATGGGACCGGTATCAGTGATAACTTGAGTCATTAGAAAGCCCCCATTCCACATCACGTTTCAAAGCATCACGTTGATATTCAATTTCTTCTA
>JAYQWI020000121.1:0-8181 GCA_035871815.2 Candidatus Parabeggiatoa communis | reverse complement strand
TTAATATAAAAGTGTTTCAAAAATTGACAACTTTGAATAGATTTAGACTGAAAAGCATTATAACGGTTGACAGTATAGCTGCTCAACGGCCTGTCAATAGCTTTAGTACAGCGGATCAGGGGATTTAACGGATTGTTTAGGGGGAGTGTTGAAAGTCATGGGGTTGCTCTAATCAGAGCAATTTAGCGCCTCTTGCGCCTCTTGCGCCTCTTGCGTTAAAAAAAAGTACCCTATAAGTGAAAACCGCCCACTCACCAATCCGATCAATCCCCTGATCCGTTGTACTAGAGCGACTTTGCTCAACGGCCTGTCAACCCTCAAAGAAAAGATATTTAACCCTCCTTAAAAAAGGCTTCAACCCCGAAAAGCTTGAAGCTAAAACCTGTGGAAAGCTATTGTTCTATCCTTATTTTATTTAGGACTTTTTGAATTTGCTCTTGGCTGAGTAATCCTTGTAATTCTTTGATTTCTTTGATGCTCTCTTCTCTTTCTTTTTGTCTTTCAGCGGCCAGTTCATCCGGCAAGAGAAGATGGATTAATTCCTTAGCCGTTGGATTATGACGTAGTGCTTCAAGATCAGATTTATTACTGATTAACATAATTATAACTACAAGGATATTGCATGAAAGGATAAAAAAACCATAACAACAAAGATTACTTCTAAGAAAAGAGAAGATCTATATTATATCCTTTAATTATAAACAATCCTTCTCGTTAAATGTCTAAGAATTTATTTGCTCACGCAAAGCCGCAAAGGCGCTAAGTATAATGACTTGGCGCTTCGCGCCTTTGCGCCTTTGCGTGAGCTTAAAAAAGCGTCACAAATTGTTCATAATTTTGTTTTAGCCCTTTTTTAAACGGTTTTCGGGCAATCCATATCTTGACTACTTTCTAAAGCTTCGTCAATGGCTTCCAAAAACTGTTTAATATCAAGTGGTTTGACAATATAATTCAAAAATCCGGCTTCTCTTCCCCGTTCTAAATTTTGTAAGGTGTCATTCGCACTTAGGGCTAAAACGGGAATATGGCAGCTATCTGCATCTTCGCGTAAATGTTCTAATACTTCAAACCCATCCATGCCCGGTAAGTTAATGTCCAATAAAATCACATCAGGGTGATGTCGGCGGGCTAATTCAAGGCCCATTTCGCCGGTATGGGCTGACATCAGGGCAATATCAGGCCGTACTTTGAGAATTTGGGCAACTAAACTGACATTGGTACGACTGTCTTCGACATACAATAATATATATTTACGCAAATCTTTATCGCTAAGTGTCTCGTCGTTTTCGCTCGAAAGTTCACCTGTTGGTATTTCAACCCAAAATGTGCTGCCGACATTAACCTCACTTTCTACCCCAATTCGCCCATCCATGATGTCTAACAAGCGTTTAGTGATCGTCAAACCGATGCCGGTACCTTCTATCACATTGAGCCCACTTAAGCGGATGAAGGGATCAAATACTTTCTCTTTTTGTTCTGCTGTCAAACCTAAACCGGTATCTTCCACTTCAAAACGGACATATTCAAGGCTAGGTTGGCTCAAACAGATAATCACTCGCCCTTCATCACGGTTATATTTAACGGCATTGGACAATAAGTTGATCAGAATTTGTTTCAACCGCCCCCTATCAACTAGCGCATAGTGGGGCAAAGATTTCGCTGTCGTATTCTCGATAATGAGACTATGTTTTTCAGCTTGCGGTGTGACAAAGCTCACACATTCTTTTATTAACTCAATCAATTCGACTTTTTCAATCGTCACTTCTAATTTACCGGCTTCAATGCGTGTTAAATCAAGGACTTTATTGATCAGTTCAAGCAAATGCCAACCGGCTTGTAGGATATTACCGACATATTGCAACATGTCTTCTACATGTTCAATTTCAAATTCTTCTAGCGGTACACTCAGATCTTCTTTGAGTAATTCGCTATAGCCTAAAATCGCGTTCATGGGTGTTCGCAATTCATGGCTCATGCTGGATAAAAATTGTGATTTAGCTTGACTGGCTTTTTCGGCTGATTCTTTCGCGCCTATCAGTTCAGCTTCAATATTTTTAACATCGCTGATATCTCTAAATAATAAGACTATGCCAGTAACACGCTGATTGTCAATAATGGGATTAAAGACACAGGAAACGGGCAAATTGGGCTGATCATCTCGTTCTAACAGGGCATTACTATCATGAAAAGCTTGTCCAGAATTCAAGCGTTGAATGAGTTCTGAAGTGACAAGATGCACATCAGGATTGACTCTTTCATGCAAATAAAATTTTTCGAGTAGGGCTATTTTTTGTAACTGTTGTATTGAAGCCCCTAAATAGTTTTCAGCTGCAGGGTTTACAAATAACAATTGCCCTTTCTGATCAAAAAGACATAAACCATCAGCCATAGCGCTTATGACAGTCGGTAATGAGGGGGCGCTAGGGGGTGGTGAAGTAGGAGGATGAACTTGAAATCGTTTTAGGGCTTTTTCTAACCGTTGGCGTTCACGATCAGCATTGATGTAAGAACGCTCAATACGGGAAAGAAATTCTTGCCACTTAACCGAATCTGTAGGCAACGTTTCGTTGTTAAATCCGGCCCGGCGTAATTGGCGTTCTAGTAGTGAATGCATGTTTTTCGTTTTGTCAGTTATCAGTTATCAAGTAGGGGCTGATTATTGATCACGGGTGGCACAATATACACTTGTGGTGCTACGAGCGGTGCTTTAGGCCATAATAATAGTATAAGGAGTAGTACATTCATTGCTAAAATAATACTCATCCACGGCATAGAACGTATTTTAGGCAATACCAGCCACTTATTTTGAGCTTGCCTATTATTGTAGTCAATAAATTGAACCATTTCACGTTCACGCTCTGCTTTTTTGAGGGCATCAAGTATGTAAGACATAATTCGAGTCCAATCAGTTATTAATAACACATTGTTAAAGTATAACATACCATTGAGCGTGTAAGATGTTGAATTAAAAAGAGCCTGGTGCTTTAGCCACAGTGACTAACGCTTTGTTTGGGGCGCATTCCTATTTTCCCGTTTGTCAAATCATTAATTAATAACGACAAGGATTGCGCATGAAAGGATTAACTCAAAACCAGATTGGGTTCGTTAAGTGATTATCAGTATTTTGAAAAACACTGAAATAAATAGAAATGCGCCCGGTTGTTTGTTTATCAGAAACGGGCAAGGTTTAAAAACGAATGGATATGTTTGCCCTCTGCCTGGGGCTAAAGCCCCAGGCGACTAAATAACGGATAACTTTTCATTGATGATAATAAGAAGCGTGTAATAATGTTTGTGTATAAGGATGTTGAGGCTGCTCAAATAAGTGTTCGGTTTCACCCTGTTCAACAAATTGCCCTTGATACATGACTATAATACGGTGAGACATGGCTCGAATCACTTTTAAATCATGGCTGATGAATAAATAGCTGATATGGTGTTTATCTTGTAAATCCTTTAGTAATTCAAGGACTTGTTTTTGGATAGAGACATCTAGGGCGCTTGTGGGTTCATCTAGTAAAATCAATTGGGGTTCTAAAATGACGGCCCGTGCAATGGCAATACGTTGGCGTTGCCCACCTGAAAATTGGTAAGGATAGCGCGATAACATGTCTTCTTGTAAACCGACTTCTGTCAAGATTTGAACAACACGCTCACGGCGTTCGCGCCGATTTAATTCAGGGGCATGAATGGCTAACCCCTCGCCAACAATGTCTTCCACTCTCATGCGCGGTGATAAGGATGAATAGGGATCTTGAAATACGACTTGAAAATGACGACGCAACGGGCGTAATTGCTGCCTGTGTAAGCCATCTAAGCGTAACTGATTGAACTGAATCGTGCCTTTGCAATTTTGCAGCCGCAATAAACAGAGCCCTAAAGTCGTTTTGCCCGATCCCGATTCGCCTACGATGCCAACCGTTTCGCCTGGATATAAATCCAAATTGACGCTATCGACGGCTTTGATTTCACCTGTTGTGCGTTTCAATAAGCCGCTTTTAATCGGAAAATGACATTGAATGTTTTGGCCCGCTAATAAAGGTTCAGTGGCCGTGCTATAGTCATAATTGTTTTGAATCTTGGCCGGTTGGCTATTGAGTAAATGTTGGGTATAAGGATGTTCAGGGTGTGCAAACAATTGGTCTACGGTTGCCGATTCAACCAATTGCCCGTTTTGCATGACACATAAGCGTTCAGCAAATCGTTTTACCAAATTGAGATCATGGCTAATTAATAATATCGCCATGCCAAATTCTTTTTGTATGGATTCAAGCAATTCAAGGATTTGCAATTGTATGGTGACATCCAACGCCGTCGTGGGTTCATCAGCAATTAATAAAGCGGGATGACAGGCTAAAGCCATCGCAATCATAACGCGCTGACGTTGCCCGCCTGATAAAGTATGGGGATAAGCGTCAAAACGTTTATGAGGCTCAGGAATCCCAGTGTGTTCCAAGAGTTCTAACATGCGGCGACGCGCAAGCGATTTGCTCAAACCTTCGTGTAATTGCAAGGGTTCTATGAGTTGTGTGCCGATGGGATAAACCGGATTAAGCGAAGTCATCGGCTCTTGAAAAATCATAGCAATCTCTTTGCCACGTATACGACGTAATTGGGCCTCGTTCAATTCAAGCAAATTGTTGCCCTGAAATTCGATTTTGCCGCTAGGATAAGTCACTTGTTGGCGATCATGCAATTTTAATATGGATAAAGCAGTAACTGATTTACCTGAACCTGATTCACCCACTAAAGCGACTGATTCTCCAGGATCAATGTGAAAACGGATACGATGCACGACTTCAGTGCGCTGTGCTGAGTTGCCAAAGGCGACGGATAAATCCTTGATATTTAATAAAGGTGAGTGAGCTGTCATTGTGATGAGTACAACGGATTGGCGGAAGAAACGGATTGTTTATCAGCTATAACTAATATATTTGGGCGTTCCAAATAAGTACAACAAGATTAGTAGAATAAACAGATTGTTTGGGGATATTTGAAAAAGGGGTTTGACTGAAAAAAGAGCCTAAACGAAACTCAAGGCACAGCACTGGGAAGATTTGGAAACAGGGCAATCACAAGGGATTGGCCCTACAGACAATCTGTTTTTTTTAGGGGCCATTCCACGCACAAGCACTGATGTCATTTATTCAGAAAATTCAATCTGATTCAACTACCCCAGTGCTTGTTCATCCAAGAATCGCTTAATTTAGGATTTATATTTTATCTTTAGATTCCAATTATTTAGAAGTTCAGATACTTGTGTTTCAATTTTCAGTCGAATCAGGTGTATTGTAAATTCTCATCGCTTCCCCGGTGATGGTGTCAAAAACCGTTGTTGGGTATGCCGTTTTAGTACAAAAACGTCCTGTATTGATATAGATATTCTTATTTTCAGAATACTTGATTTCAGAATAATGAGTATGTCCAAAAGACACGATGGTTTTTTCGCCTTTGAACAAACTTTGGGCACTTTGGCATAAAAAATCGGAAAAATTATGAGCGGGTTGATCCGCTTTCATATCAATGATAAAAAATGCCACCCGCAATAACAGTTTTTTCAGCCTATAAAATCTTGATTGACTTATCGTTGGTGATTCTTTCCTATACTCTTCTAACCATTGTTCAAAAACAAATTCAATGGAATATTTAGGATGTTTTGAAGCCTGACATTTATCAATATACCAGATTAACCAATACATCAGATAATAATGCCGCCCGAAATCAGAATAAAGTGTTTTTGGTGCTCTTAATAGATGTCCGTGTTCCGCGATCAAGGTATATCCGTTCGATAATGGGATTTCAATGTGCGATGGTAAATTCAAAATCGTTTCCAGAGGATAATCATGATTACCTATGAGCCATAGATACTTGGGATTGTCCAAAAATCTTTGAATAATCGGTTTTCTCGCTTTCAAAACTTCCAAAGTCTGATCATAATGGGAAAAAAAAACGCGAGCACTTTTAAGCGATTCTAAAATATCGCCATTGAGTACGATCAAATCATATTCTGTTTCCCATGAAGATAATAAAGACAAAACGGTATTATTGTCCAACTTTAAAGTATCGCCAGGATCGTTGTAAATACCCATGTGCCAGTCAGAAGTCAATAATATTTTCATACGTTCACAGAACCTATAAACAAAAAATATTTCCAAAAACCAAAATAGGCTCTATGGGTTTTGCAATATTCTTCTTTAAAGCGAGCATGTAAAGTTTGTATTGGAAAATGAGTGCGGATGGGAATGTTGCGGCTTATCCATAATCTGAATAAATCATAATGAGAGTCAAAAAAATCCACCATAGCAATCATTCCACCAGGAGCGAGTTGTTTTTGTGTCAACGCCAAAGTGCTTTCTAAATCAGGAAACACGGATAATGCGTATGAAAAGACAACCAAGTCAAAAGGCTTGTCAATAAAGTCGGCATCAAATTTTCCTTGAATCAAAGTAATATTGGGTATATCAGCTGTTTTCTGTCTTGCGACAGTTAACATATTTTCGGAAAGATCAAGGCCAACAATTTCGGAATTGGGATAATTGCGAGAAAGCTCCAGTAGAATCGTTCCTGTTCCGCACCCGATTTCTAAAATCCTCGGTAAGTCGCTATACTGACTAGAGAGTTTTTCTATTAACCGTTTTCGTCCGAACAGAAAAAAATGTCTGTTGAGATCGTATACTTCGGCCACTTTTCGGTAGTAATTTGTAATGGTTTGTATCTCATTCATGGGAAATAAATCAAAAAAGGTTGTGTTCAGATTGATGTTTAAATTTGTGCTGGTCTACGTTCCAACTTTAGTTTGCGAGAATGCATAAGTACTGAACCATAAATTTTGAGGTATTTTAATAGAAGCAATGTTTATTTGTAATTAGAGACGCGAAGCATCGCGTCTCTACAATTCGCGGTTTCGTAGAGACGCGATGTTTCGCGTCTCTTTGCGGTAAAATACCTGTTTATTTGTGGTTCAGTACTTACCAGCAAACGAAAGTTGGAACGTAAATTTCAAAAACGAAAGTTTGACTGGTTTGTAGGGACTTCCGCGCATTTACAACGGGGATACTACCTTCAATAAATATGTGTTTTGGTAATGTCCAACCCGATCCTTTGCCACTATAGGCGCTATGTTATCAGTAAAACTCACATTTTTTCTAACCTCTTCTGGAAGCCAATCCAATTCAGCTAGGAAGGAACGAACCAATATCTTGGTACCAACAAGACTTCTGTTCAGTATTATCTCCCATTGCCTTAGCAATTTCTGAGGGTTATGAACCAACCAATCAAGATGATCCAATAATAAGAAGTGTGTGTAGGGCCGGTCGCTTTGTTCCAGAAATTTTGAAAATTCTGTATGGTGCAAATGAATCCGGTCAACTCGATCTTGGAACAGTGCAAAGTTTTGCGGTTTTAAATACTCTGGACAACACTCTTCGTGGTAGGTTCCGAACAAATACTGATAAAAGAAATAATTTTCAAAGCCCGGTAATTCTGTCAAAACATATCTGACCCGATTTAACAAAAAACGATGCACTTGTTTTGCGTCAGCGTGGATCATATCAAGTTGCCGGCTAGGAATACCGGTTTTAAACATCATACTGACTAAGAAGCGCATGAACTTCCCATTTAAATAGGGAAGCAGATGTCGATCAAATATCTGCCTTTGTTTTTCCAAATCATTGATTTGGAATAATTCGACAAGAGCATCCTTGTCCTTTTTTTTCATCCAATCTGCCAAGATAGGAAGAGAACCGCTCAATGAGCGGTAATAAAGTCCTTTCTTAACCCAACCACGACGAAAAAAGTTGAGCTTGCTGTCCCAGAATACCGTAGATATGGGAAGTAGGCGATCTCTCAATTGTTCACGATAAATTGATTTGATGCGAGGATGAATTCCCGTTGAGAATAAATGCCACAAATCCGTATGGTTGCTGGATTTTATGACGGTGAACTTGATATCTGCCAATGCAATTTGACAAGGGTTGAAATCAATACAGTCGATTCGGGCCGGATTGTCCAAAAGATAATGCAGCGCATTACATCCCGCACTGCATAACATGCAAATGCTAGAATCGGAATTCATTTGCATCAATTCCAAATCCACGCGCGGATCTTCATTACACGCATTGTATATAATATATTTAGTGGATAAACGATTATAGAATGTTTTTTTCAAATCAATCATTATGT